>NZ_JBSFNC010000041.1:0-68274 GCF_053586895.1 Amycolatopsis sp. NPDC003731
CCGCGCGATCACTTCGCGCGGCAGCGGCGGGCGGGTGATGATGCCCGCGATCAGCTTCATGATGGCGATCGCCAGGTTCACCCCACCGGCGAGCAGGACGGTCAGGGTGCTTTCGCCGCCGGAGTTCCCGGGTTCCTCGCTCACTCTGGTGAGCGTAGTGCTCAGAGGCGCTGCAGGCCGTTCAGAACGCGTTCCATGAGCGCCATCGCGGGCCGGCCGTCGGCGCCGGTCCGGCTGTCGTGAATGGTGACCAGGCCCTGCTCGGCCATGTCGTCCAGCAGGACGCGCACGACGCCGAGGGGCACGCTCAGCGTGGCCGCGACCTCGGCGACCGAACGCGGGTGCAGGCACAGCGAGTGCACCGAGCGGAACTCCCCGGTCAGCCGGGCGCCGTCCCAGTGCGCCCCGGCGCGCGTCGAGACCATCGCTTCGATCGCGAGGTGCCGCCGCGACTGCGTCCGGCCGCGCGTGAGGACGTACGGGCGGACGAGGGTGCGCTGGATGGGGACGTAGTCCGCCGCGGGCCGCTCGGCGGGTGGGGGGTGGAGTGCGTGTCGGCCGGTCGTCGTGGTCCGCCGGTCCTGGGCCATCCGTGCCGCCCCCTGATCCCGTGATCGTCAATGGTGCCCTCGCTGGCAACGGCGGCGGCGAGGAAAGGCCAGGATACGCCGCTTGTCCAGGGTTCAGGCCGTTGTTTCTCCTTAACCCGATGGGCCATTGCGGTGATTATCATGAACATTTTTCAAGAAAACGATTACCGCGACGAAATCCCAGCTAGCGGGCCTGAAGGACAGGACAAACTTGTGACAACGGGTAGCGGATTGGCTACCAGGGCATCAATCTTTCCGATCACGAAAACGGCCCCGGTCAGGCGTGCAGACCGGGGCCGTGCGTTCTCGGGAAATGTGTCACTCCTCCGCGAGTGACGGCGCTCCGAGCGGGATCGGCTTCGGTTCCGGCTTGCGCTTGACCGACTCCAGCAGCATCTGCGCGACGTCGACGATCTCGACCTTCTCGCTCGCCGAGCCATCGCTCTGCCGCGCGGTCAGGCCGTCGTTCAGCATCACCTTGCAGAACGGGCAGCCGGTGGCGATCTTCGACGGCGCGGTGCCGAGCGCCTCGTCGACGCGCTCGACGTTGATCCGCTTGCCGATCTTCTCTTCCATCCACATCCGCGCGCCGCCGGCGCCGCAGCACATCGACTTGTCGCCGTGCCGCGGCATCTCCCGCAGCTGCGCGCCGGTGGCGCCGACCAGCTCGCGCGGGGCCTCGTACACCTTGTTGTGGCGGCCGAGGTAGCACGGGTCGTGGTAGGTGACGTCCTCGGCGACCGGCGCCACCGGCACCAGCTGCTTCTCGCGGACCAGGCGGTTCAGCAGCTGGGTGTGGTGCACGACGTCGAACTGGCCGCCCAGCTCCGGGTACTCGTTGGCGAGCGTGTTGAAGCAGTGCGCGCAGGTCACGACGACCTTGCGGGCCTTGCGCTCGCGGCCCTCGAACACCGAGTTCAGCACCTCGACGTTCTGCTGGGCCAGCATCTGGAACAGGAACTCGTTGCCGGCGCGGCGGGCCGGGTCACCGGTGCAGGACTCCTCCGAGCCGAGCACGGTGTACTTGACGCCCGCCATGTGCAGCAGCTCCGCGACCGCCCGCGTCGTCTTCTTCGCGCGGTCCTCGAACGCGCCGGCGCAGCCGACCCAGAACAGGTACTCGGCGTCGCCGAGGTCGCCGTCGAACACCGGGACCTCGAAGTCGAGGTCCTCGGTCCAGGCCAGCCGGTCCTTGGCGTTCTGGCCCCACGGGTTGCCCTTGTTCTCCAGGTTCTTGAACATGCCGTTCAGCTCGCTGGGGAACGACGACTCGATCATCACCTGGTAGCGGCGCATGTCGACGATGTGGTCGACGTGCTCGATGTCGACCGGGCACTGCTCGACGCAGGCGCCGCAGCTGGTGCAGGACCACAGGACGTCGGGGTCGATGACGCCGCCGTCGTCGCCGATCAGCGCCTTCTGCGACTCCGCGATCGCGAGGACGTCGATGCCCGCGTACATGTTGTCGCCGGACAGGCCGATCTCGTCGCCCGCCATGTCCCGCTTGCCGCCGGCCAGCAGGTACGGCGCCTTCGCGTAGGCGTGGTCACGCAGCTGCGTGATGACCAGCTTCGGCGACAGCGGCTTGCCGGTGTTCCACGCGGGGCACTGCTCCTGGCAGCGGCCGCACTCGGTGCACGTCGAGAAGTCCAGCCAGCCCTTCCAGCTGAAGTCCTCGATCTTGCCGACGCCGAAGGTGTCCTCGTCGGGGTCGGCTTCCTCGAGGTCGAGGACCTTGCCGCCGCTCATCATCGGCTTGAGCGCGCCGAGGGCGACACCGCCGTCGGCCTCGCGCTTGAAGTAGATGTTGAAGAACGCGCTGAAGCGGTGCCAGGCGATGCCCATGGTCATCGTGCGCGCGACGACGATCAGCCAGACCGTGGCGCTCATCAGCTTGACGAACGCGAAGATCGTGACCAGGTTCGGGCTGGCCGGCAGCAGCTGGCCGATCGGGTTCGAGACGAAGGACGCCCACAGCGGCCCCTCGTGCGTGTTCAGCGCGGACTTCGCGGCGCGGACGCCGATGATGCCGATGCCCTCGATCAGGACGACGGCCTCGATGAAGTACGCCCACTTGAAGTTGGAGCCGGCGAAGCGCGACTGGCGGTCGGCGCGGCGCGGGTGGTTGCGCTGGCGGATCGCCATCAGCACCAGGATGCCGACGATCGTGCCGAGCCCGAGCAGCTCCATGAGCAGCTGGAACGGCGGGAAGTCGTCGAGGACCGGCCAGCCCCAGGTCGGGACGAAGACCTCGCCGTAGGCTTCGAACAGGGCGAGCGAGCCGAGCAGGAAGCCCCACATCACCAGCCAGTGGGCGGGGCCGACGCTGCGCTTCCGGTTCATCCGCGTGTGCGCGGCGAACTCCTTGATCAGCGTCTTCATGCGCGGCATGAACGGCCCGTTGCGCGTCGAGTCGGGCTGGCCGAGGCGGATCACCCGTACGAAACGGGCGATGGTCGCGGCGAACATGCCCCAGGCGACGAGGCCGAGCACGACGGAGATCCCGCCGAGCGTCAGTTGCAGAGCGCCCATCGTTCGGGTGCCTTTCGTCCGGGAAAAACTGTGGTGGTGCCGGGAGACTAACCGTCCTTACTGATGAGTAACCCGTTGAGGCGCCCTAAGTCCCACCGATGTGGTGTACGTCGCTCTTTGTTTTGGGACGATCGTTCAGGTAGTTTTCACCCTATGGTGAAGCTCCAAGTCGACGGCCGGAAGGCGCGGGGCGAGAAGCGGCGCACCGAACTCATCGAGGCCACGTTGCGGATCATCGAGCGCGACGGCGTCGCGGGCGTCACGCACCGGACGGTCGCGGCCGAGGCCGGCGTCCCCACGACGTCCACGACCTACCACTTCTCGTCGCTGGACGACCTGCTGGTCGCGACGCTCATCTCGTGCGCCCGCGACATGGCGACCGAGGTCTACTGGATGATCGACCGGGCGCGCTCCCGCGGGTCGCGGGGCGCCGAGGAGGTCGCGGCCCTGCTGGCCGAGGCGCTCGGGCCACGGCGCGGGCGCACGATGGCGGAGTACGAGCTGTACCTGCTGGCCGCCCGCAAGCCTGAGTTGCGTCCGGCCGCGCGCCGCTGGCTGGACGTCCTGACGTCGATGGTCCGGCACGACGACGAAGTGGCGTTCCGGGTGTTCCTGGCAGGCATCGACGGGCTGCTCATCCAGGGCCTGATCGACGACGAGCCGCCGTCGGCCGAGGAACTGCGGCCGGTGGTGGACTACCTGCTGAAACCGCGTTGACGGCTGCCTTAGTTTCGGATCATGCGGACCTATGGCGACTACGAACTCGACGACGACCGCGCGCGGCTGGACCTCGACGTGGTGTGGAAGTTCCTCTCCACCGAGGCCTACTGGGGCCGCTGGCGCACGCGTGAGCAGGTCGAAGCCGCGATCGACGGCTCGTGGCGGGTCGTCGGCGCCTACCGCGGCGGCTCGATGGTCGGGTTCGCCCGCGCGTTCTCCGACGGCGTCTCGTCCGCGTACCTCGCCGACGTCTTCGTCGTCGGCTCCGCCCGCGGCAGCGGCCTCGGCAAGGAGATCGTGCGGGAGATGATCGACCACGGCCCCGGGGCGCAGTTCCGCTGGATGCTCCACACCGCCGACGCGCACGGGCTGTACCGGCAGTTCGGCTTCGCCGAGCACACCAAGGGGCACTACCTGGAGCGGGAGGGGCCCAACGCGGCGAACTTCGTGGGCTGACGCCGCGCCGGGCCCGCTCCGGGGAGCTCAGCCCTTGTTCTCGTAGACCGGCGTGATCACCGCGCGGGCCAGGGTGTGCCCGAACATGTTGAAGCCGAGGAACGCCGGCGTCGCGTCCTCCGGCACGTCCAGCTTGTCCAGGTCGAGGGCGTGCACGGCGAAGTAGTAGCGGTGCGGGCCGTGCCCGGGCGGGGGCGCGGCGCCGAGGAACCGCTTGACGCCGCCGTCGCCCTTCAGCGTCACCGCGCCTTCGGGGAGGCCGGAGCCGTCTCCCGCGCCGGACGCCAGCTCCGTCACCGAAACCGGGACGTTGAACACCGCCCAGTGCCAGAACCCGCTGCCGGTCGGGGCGTCCGGGTCGTAGCAGGTGATCGCGAAGCTCTTGGTCTCCGCCGGGAAGCCGTCCCACGCCAGGTGCGGCGACCGGTCCTCGCCACCGGCCCCGAAGATGCCGGACAGGTGCGGCGTGGCCAGGGTTTCGCCGTCGGCGACGTCGTTGCTGCGGAGGGTGAAGGACGGCACGTCGGGCAGGGATTCGTACGGGCCGGGTGCTTGCGGCATGGATCCTCCTGATCACGGAACTGGAGACTTGCGCCAGGTTAGGCCCCGGACACCACCCCTGCGCCTCAGGGCGGGATCTCAGGGTCTTTCGGGGGGTTACCCCCATGTACCGCCCGCGCACCCCGTCATAACGTTTCTCACGCAGGGGAAACAACACTGAGGGGACCAACGACCATGGCGCGCCCGCTTCTGGCTCTGGGAGGCATCGTCCTGATCGGCGTCGGCCTGGCGACCGCGCTCGGGTGGGGCTGGGGTTCGGACTTCGAAAACACCGACACCCTTTCGCAGACCATCCGCAGCGTGAAGCTGGAGGCCGACTCCGGGTCGGTGAAGGTCCGCACCGGTTCGGGGGCGGCCACGGTGCACGAAGAGGTGGGCTACCACTGGCGCAGCAAGCCGGCCGGGCCCTTCTACCGCGTCGACGGCGACCAGCTGGTGCTCGGTTCGTGCGGGACCAACTGCACGGTCGACTTCGAGGTCGTCGTGCCCGAGGGGGTGCCCGTCACGGGGAACATCGACTCCGGCGGGCTGGACGTCGCCGGGATGTCGACTGTGGACGTTCAGGTCGATTCCGGGCACGCCCGCGTCGAGGACGTCCCCGGCGCGGTGCAGCTGCGGATGGACAGCGGTTCGATCGACCTGCGGGACGTCGGTGCCGTCCGGTTGCAGAGCGAGTCCGGCAGCATCACCGGCGACGACGTGCGCGGTCCGGTCGACGCGACGTCGTCCAGCGGCAGCGTCGAATTCACGCTGGCGCAGGCGAACGACGTCAAGGTGCACGCCGAGAGCGGCAGCATCGACCTGAAGGTGCCGGGCGGGCCGTACCGCGTCCAGGGGGACAGCGACAGCGGGCACCGCGACATCGGCGTCCAGGTCGACGGTTCCGCTCGGCACCTGCTGGACCTGACGACCGAAAGCGGCAGCGTCACGGTCCGCGCGGCCTGACCTTTTCCTACTACGGGGGCATTTCCGATGGGCAGGATCGAACGGCGCGTGCTGGTGGCCGCGCTGCTGGGGGCGCTCGCGATGTTCGGGTTCGCGGGCTTCACGCGGGACGCGCAGCCGGAAACGCCGGCGCAGGGGGTGCCGGTCACCGCGGATTCCCACTATCGAGTGACTTCCTGGGTCGGTACCCCAGCAGAAGTCGTTGTGCGGCAAGGAAATCCCGATTTCTTCCTCTCCTCCTGGACGGCCCGCCGCTCCTGAACTGTCGGGGGTCGCTGTTAGGAAGGAAGCACGCCGAAGGCCGGCGTGCAGGGGAGGAAACAGATCATGGACGTGCGCCGGGTCGCCGCGATCATCGCGGCGGTCGTGGTCATGGCGGGGGTACCGGCCGTCGCTTCGGCGTCGGTCTTGACGTGGCGGGCGTGCGCCACGCAGCAGGAGCCGTCGGCGGAGTGCGCGACGATCGAGGTGCCGATCGACCGCGCGCGGCCGGAGCTGGGGCCGGCGCGGCTCGCGCTGGCCCGGCTGCCCGCGCGCGATCCGTCCCACCGGATCGGCTCGCTGCTGGTGAACCCGGGCGGGCCAGGCGGCTCCGGCGTCGGGTTCGCGCAGTTCGGCGGGCTGGCCTCACCGGAGCTCGCGCAGCTGCGGCAGCGCTTCGACGTCGTGGGGTTCGACCCGCGCGGCGACTGGTCCAGCACGCCCCGCATCACCTGCGACGCGGCGACGCTGTTCGACCCGGCGCTGGACCGGTTCCCGTCGACGCGGGCGGGGTTCGACGCGCTGGTCGCGCACAACCGTAAGGCGGGCGCCGACTGCCTGGCCCGCACCGGGCCGCTGCTGGCGCACGTGGACAGCCGAAGCGCGGCCGAGGACATCGAGACGATCCGGGCGGCGCTCGGCGAGTCCGAGATCTCGTGGCTGGGCCTCTCCTACGGCACCGAGCTGGGCACGATCTACGCGTCGAAGCACCCCGGCCGGGTGCGGGCGATGGTGCTCGACGGCGCGATCGACCACGCGCGGCCGATGACCCAGGCGATCCTCGAGGAGGCCGCGGCCACCGAGGACGCACTGGTCCGGTTCGCGGACTGGTGCCGCGCTTCGGCCGGCTGCGCCTTGCGCGGCCAGGACGTCCTCCGCTTCTACGACGACGTCGTGGCCAGGGCGGCGCGCGGCGGGATCTGGTCGAGCGACCTGGGGCGTCCCGCGACGGCCGACGAGGTCTCGGCGGGCGTGTACGGCCACCTCTACCTGCGCGACGATTGGCCCGCGCTGGGCAAGGACCTGGCCGCCGCGGGTAGTGAGTTCCCGGACGCGCGCGGGCTGACCCAGCGGAACCAGTTCGGGTCCGAGAGCTACGCGGCCTACCGGGTGATCGGCTGCCACGACTTCCCGTCGCCGTTCACCGGTCCGTCGGAGATGGCGTGGACGGCCCGCCTGGTCCGCGCGGCGGCCCCGCACAGCTGGCGGTACTCGGAGTACTGGGACTTCGCCGGCGGGTGCACCGGCTGGCCAGTCCCGGCGAAGAACCCACCACAGCCGCATCCGGTACGCGGCGCCCCGCCGATCCTGGTCGTGGGCGGCGCCCATGATCCGGCGACGCCGCTGGCCTGGGCCCGCGGCCTGGCGGCGAGCATCGAGGGAGCGGCCCTGCTGACGCGCACCGACGACGGCCACACGGGGCTGTTCAACTCCGCGTGTGCGCGGGCGGCCGAGGTGGCGTACCTGGTCGACGGGGTCGTCCCTGGTCGTGGGGCGGTGTGCCGGTGAGCTGCTCACGTGAGCGGCGTCACAGCCGATCCGGGCACACTCGGTCGCCGGACCCGGGAACAAGAACCCGAGCCGCCTCGTTAGGCTGGGTACAGAGGTTGAGCGCAGTCGACTCAAGTCCGGCTTGACGGGGTGCGCGAAGGCCCGATAAAACTTGCCAGGGCCTCGCTCAAGGCGAGAACGAACCTGCAGGTCACGAACATAGCAGCCGTACACAGGAGGAAGCACCATGGCGCGAGCGGTCGGCATCGACCTCGGCACGACCAACTCGGTCGTCGCCGTCCTTGAGGGCGGCGAGCCGACGGTCATCGCCAACTCGGAAGGCTCCCGGACCACCCCTTCGATCGTCGCCTTCGCCAAGAACGGCGAAGTGCTGACCGGCCAGCCGGCGAAGAACCAGGCCGTCACGAACGTCGACCGGACGATCCGGTCCGTGAAGCGGCACATCGGCACCGACTGGAAGACCGAGATCGACGGGAAGAACTACACCTCCCAGGAAATCAGCGCGCGCGTGCTGATGAAGCTGAAGCGCGACGCCGAGGCGTACCTGGGCGAGACGATCACCGACGCGGTCATCACCGTCCCGGCGTACTTCGAGGACGCCCAGCGGCAGGCCACCAAGGAAGCCGGCCAGATCGCCGGCCTGAACGTGCTCCGCATCGTCAACGAGCCGACCGCCGCCGCGCTGGCGTACGGCCTGGACAAGGGCGAGAAGGAGCAGACCATCCTGGTCTTCGACCTCGGTGGTGGCACCTTCGACGTCTCGCTGCTGGAGATCGGCGAGGGCGTCGTCGAGGTCCGCGCCACCTCCGGTGACAACCACCTCGGTGGTGACGACTGGGACGAGCGCATCGTCAAGTGGCTGGTCGACAAGTTCAAGGCCACGAACGGCATCGACCTGACCAAGGACAAGATGGCGCTGCAGCGCATCCGCGAGGCGGCGGAGAAGGCGAAGATCGAGCTGTCCAGCTCGAACTCGGCCAGCATCAACCTGCCGTACATCACCGTGGACGCGGACAAGAACCCGCTGTTCCTCGACGAGACGCTGTCGCGCGCCGAGTTCCAGAAGATCACCTCGGACCTGCTCGACCGCACCAAGGCGCCGTTCAACAACGTCATCCGGGACGCGGGCATCTCCGTCGGCGACATCGACCACGTCGTGCTCGTCGGTGGTTCCACCCGCATGCCGGCCGTCGCCGAGCTGGTCAAGGAGCTGACCGGCGGCCGCGAGCCGAACAAGGGCGTGAACCCGGACGAGGTCGTCGCGGTCGGCGCGGCGCTGCAGGCCGGTGTGCTGAAGGGCGAGGTCAAGGACGTCCTGCTGCTCGACGTGACCCCGCTGTCGCTGGGCATCGAGACCAAGGGTGGCGTCTTCACCAAGCTCATCGAGCGCAACACCACGATCCCGACCAAGCGCTCGGAGATCTTCTCCACCGCGGACGACAACCAGCCGTCGGTGCAGATCCAGGTGTTCCAGGGTGAGCGCGAGATCGCCGCGCACAACAAGAAGCTCGGCATGTTCGAACTGACCGGTCTCCCGCCGGCCCCGCGTGGCGTGCCGCAGATCGAGGTCACCTTCGACATCGACGCCAACGGCATCGTGCACGTGACCGCGAAGGACCTGGGCACGAACAAGGAACAGTCGATGACGATCACCGGTGGCTCCGCGCTGCCGAAGGACGACATCGAGCGCATGGTCAAGGACGCCGAGGCCCACGCCGAGGAAGACAAGAAGCGCCGCGAGGAAGCGGAAACCCGCAACCAGGCGGAGACGCTGGTCTACCAGACCGAGAAGTTCGTCAAGGACAACGACGACAAGCTGCCCGAGGACCTCAAGGGCAAGGTCAAGTCCGCGATCGACGAGGCCAACGAGTCGCTCAAGGGCACGGACTCGACCAAGATCCGCGAGGCGATCGAGAAGCTGAACGCCGCTTCGCAGGAGCTGGGCACCGCTCTGTACGCCAACGCGAACGCCGCTCAGCCGGGTGCCGAAGGCGCCGCGGGTGCGGGGGCGGCCGGGGACGCCGGTGCGGCCGGCGGCCAGGCCAAGGCCGATGACGTGGTGGACGCCGAGATCGTCGAAGAGGACCCGAAGAAGTGACCCACAGCTACGACGAATCCGAGAACCAGGGCCGAGGCCCCGAGGAGCCGGTGGTCGTGCGGGACCGTCGCCGGGTGGACCCCCAGACCGGGCAGGTCCGCCCGCCCGGTCCGGCCCACGCGGCGCCGGACCCCGACGAGGCGCCCGTGGAGCACGCGGGCCCCTCGCTGGGTGAGTCCATTGTGGACGATTCGGTGTCGGTCGTCTCCGACGTGGAGAAGGAGCTGGCCGAGCGCACCGCCGACCTCCAGCGCCTGCAGGCCGAGTACGCCAACTACCGCAAGCGCGTCGAGCGTGACCGCGAGGCGGTCGTCATCGGCGCGAAGGCGACGGTGGTGAACGACCTGCTGCCGCTGCTCGACGACCTCGAGCGGGCCGAGCAGCACGGTGACCTCACCGGCGCGTTCAAGGCGGTCGGCGACAAGCTGATCAGCGGTCTGCAGCGCGCGGGCCTGGAGTCGTTCGGCGCCGAGGGCGAGCCCTTCGACCCGAGCGTGCACGAGGCCGTGCAGCACAACACCTCGCCCGACGTGGCGGGCCCGACGGTCACCGTGGTCATGCGCCGCGGGTACCGCTTCGGCGACCGCGTACTGCGGGCCGCGCTGGTCGGGGTGACCGACCACGAGCCCGGTGCGGCCCCGTCCGTCGGTGGCGAGCTGCCACTCGACGGCGGAGCCGATGAGCAGCAGCAGTAAGAGGAACCAAGTGGGAGGAGGAGACGCCCGATGAGTGCACGGGAATGGATCGGTAAGGACTTCTACCGTGAACTGGGCGTCTCCTCCGACGCCACCGCGGACGAGATCAAGAAGGCCTACCGGAAGCTGGCCAAGGAGAACCACCCGGACGCGAACGCCGGCAACGCGCAGGCGGAGCAGAAGTTCAAGGCGGTCTCCGAGGCCTACGGCGTGCTCTCCGACGCGAGCAAGCGCAAGGAGTACGACGAGGCGCGGCGCCTGTTCGGCGGCGGGGGTGGCTTCAACTTCCCCGGCGGCGGCGGTGGCGGCAGCTTCGACATGGGCGACATCTTCGGCCAGGCCGGCGCCGGTCAGCAGGGCGGTTTCGGCGGGCTCGGCGACATCCTGGGCGGGATCTTCGGCCGCGGTCGGTCGTCGGCGGGCGCGACGGCCAACCGGCCGCAGCGCGGCGCGGACGTCGAGACGGACGTCCGGATCGACTTCGTCGAGGCGGTCAAGGGTGCGACCCTGCCGCTGCGGCTGTCGAGCCCGGCGACCTGCGCAACGTGCAGCGGCAACGGTGCCCGGCCGGGGACGTCGCCGCGGACCTGCCCGACCTGTTCCGGGTCCGGGCTGGTCAGCCGCAGCCAGGGCGCGTTCGCGTTCTCGGAGCCGTGCCGCGACTGCCGCGGCCGCGGGACGATCATCGACGACCCGTGCCCGGAGTGCGGCGGCGAAGGCATCAGCACGAGGACGCGCACGCTGACCGTCCGGATCCCGCCGGGCGTCGACGACGACCAGCGCATCCGGCTGGCCGGCCAGGGCGAGCCGGGCCGGGGCGGTGCGCAGGCGGGCGATCTGTACGTCCGGGTGCACGTGGCTCCGCACGCGCTGTTCGGGCGCAAGGGGCTCGACCTGACGATCACCGTGCCGGTGGACTTCACGGAACTGACGCTCGGCACCACGATCACGGTGCCGACGCTGGAAGGCAAGGTCTCGCTCAAGGTGCCGCCGGGCACGGCGAGCGGACGGGTGCTGCGCGTGCGCGGCAAGGGCATCGCCAAGCGCGACGGTTCGCAAGGTGACCTGCTCGTCACCCTCCAGGCGGCGATTCCCGCCAAACTGGACGACAAGGCGCGCGAAGCACTGCAGGCGTACGCCGAGGCGATGGCCGGGCACGACCCCCGGCCCGAGATCACCGAGCTGCTGCAAGGTAGGTGAGAGTGGTGTTCGGCGGGATTCCCCAGGAAGGGGACGAAGAGACCCCGGTGTTCGTCATCTCGGTGGCGGCCCAGCTCGCCGGGATGCACGCGCAGACGTTGCGCACGTACGACCGGCAGGGCCTGGTGTCACCCGGCCGCACCCCCGGCGGCGGCCGGCGCTACTCGATGCGGGACATCGCACTGCTGCGCGAGGTCCAGCGCCTCTCGCAGGAGGACGGCGTGAACCTGGCCGGCATCAAGCGCATCATCGAGCTGGAGAACCAGGTGGACGCGCTCCGAGCACGCATCACCGAGCTGACGGAGGAACTGGCCGCGGCCTACGTCGCGGCAGAACAGGCAACAGCGGCGGCGCACGCGTCGTACCGCCGAGACCTGGTCCCCCTCAACCAGCAGACGGCAATGGTGGTCTGGCGCCCCAAGCGCCGCTGACCCCAACGCGACGAAGGCCTCCCCGGGCAACCGGGGAGGCCTTTCGCGCGCTTGGCGACGCTTTCGGCCCAGGGCACCCGCTGGCCAGCCGCGGCCGCAGGGGTCGATTTCCAGCGGCGGCTGATGGGCGCCGCCGACGGCGGTGGTTTCGCCGCCGCGCGGTCCGGCGGCTGATGGGCTCCGCCGCCGGTGGGCCGGGAGCGTCGCTGCGAAGTCCCGGGATGGGCCGCGAGCAGTCCCTCCCGGCTGCTCGCGGCCGCGCCGCGGGGACTATGCCTTCACGTTCAGGAGCTGCTTCACCTCGGCCGTCCGGGACTCGATCACTCGGCGGGCCAAATCGCGGGCCTGGGCGTTCACTCCGCCGTTCGGGCCGTTCTCCGTCTGGGCCAGCTCGACCGCTGCCTGCTGCTGTCCCGTCAGGACGTCCAGGAACCGGCGGGTGAACTCGGCGTCGGCCGCCGTTCGGAGGGCTCCCACCAGGTCCGGTGACGTCATCTTCATTCCGCCGTGGCCGGCGTGGGCCTCCGGGGCCACCGTCTCCGGCTCGTTCCACTCGCGGAGCCAGCGGCGCATGTCGTCGACCTCGGTCTGCTGGGTCACCTCGATCGCTGCCGCCAGCTCCTTCAACGCGGCCGGGACCGGGCGGGCCGCCGCCAGGCGGACGATCTCGATCCCCTGCTGGTTCTGGGGAATCAACATCTGCAGGAACATCACGTCGGCCGCGTTGTGCTGGGGCGGGGCCGCCGTCGCGCAGCTGGTCAGGAGCAGCGCGACGACGGCCAAGACCACTCTCACTGGCGCTGCCAGAGCGCCGGGGTGTTCGGCGGCTCCCAGCCCGCGATCGCCGTGTGCGGCTGGAGGCAGCGGTAGGTCGCGCCGCCGTACGTCACGACGTCGCCCGCCTTGTACGCCGTTCCCGCCGACCAGGTTCCGCCCGTCGGCGGCTTGGTGGTCGTCGTGGTGGGCGGCGGGGTTGTGGTGGTCGGGGGCGGCGTGGTGGTCGTCGTCGGCGGTGGGGTGCCGCCTCCGCCGACCTGGAGGTCGACACAGCTGTAGAACGCGTTGCTCGTGTCCGAGATGTTCCAGATCGCCAGCACCTTGATCCGGCCCGAATACCCGGCCAGGTTCACCGTGTGCGACAGCGTGGGCGGCGGCTGCTGGTTGTTGCCGTTGAACACCGCGACGCGGGTGCCACCGACGTAGTACTCGTAGTTCGACGTCGAGTGCCGGGCGGTGAACACCCAGTTGAACGTCACCGTGCTGCCGACCGACTTGGCCGGCCACGGCTTCGACTCGTCGGTCAGCTCGGCGAACTGCGACAACCCGCCGTTGCAGCTGCGCAGCCCCTTCGGTCCTTCGACGCTCTGCGGCTCGTAGACGATGCTGCCGCAGTTGGGGACCTTCCCGGCCGCGCAGTTGGCCTGCCGGCTGGGCGGGTCGGACACGTAACCGTGGGCGCTCGCGGAAGTGGCGGGGAGGACGACGACCAGCACCGGCGCGAGCAGGGCTCCGGCAGCGGCCGCGAAGAGCTTTCGTTTCCAGGTCATTTCGGCTCCTCGAAGGGGAACAGCGTTGTTCCGGAGGGGAGGACGAACGAGCACATCCGGGGAAGATGTGGTCTAGACCATAAGTCGATTCGGGCACAACGGTCAACGAACTACCGCCGTTCGACGAGTTCGCTGCTCCACTCGGCTCAGTGCGAAGGTCGGGACCGGCTGCTGCAGGCGTTCGCCGGAGAGGGTCCCTTCGGCGCTCAGTCCAGGGTGAAGGGGTCGTACGATATTCGCTCCAGCTCGATCCCCCTGGCCAGCAGCTTCGCCACGGTCGCCTGGATCATCGGCGGCGAACCGGACACGAGCACCTCGTGGTTGCGCCACGTGCCACGCTGCGTCACGGCGTGGGCGAGCGTGCCGCGGTCGCCGCCGGCCAGGGCGCCCTCCTCGGTGACCGGGGTGACCGTCAGCCACTTCGACGTCGCGGCCAGCCGGCGCAGCTCCTCCAGTGCGTACAGGTCCTCCGGCCGTCGGCCGCCGAAGAACAGGTGCACCGGCGGGTTCCGCTTCCAGCGGGACAGGTCGTCGAGGATCGCCAGCAACGGCGTGATCCCGGTGCCGCCGCCGATCATCAGCAGCCGCCGTTTCGTCGACGTCGGGCGCACGTTCAGCACGCCCATCGACGGCCCGAGGCGCCAGACGTCGCCCGGTTTGGTGTGGTTGACGATGCTGCCGCTGACCCAGCCGCCGGGCACCGCGCGCACGTGGAAGGTGAGCTGGCCGTCTCCACGCGGCGCGTTGGCCGGCGAAAGGTACCGCCAGAACCGTGGCCGTTGGGGCACTTCCACGCTCACGTACCCGCCGGCGCGGTACGGCAACAAACCTTCGGTGCGCACCTTCACCAGTGCGACGTCGCGGCTGAGTTTCCGGTGTTCGAGCACGGTCGCCGACCACGCCGCCGGCCCGGTTTCCGCCTGGGCGGCTTCGCGCATCGTCTTGGCGATGAGCCCGTAGGCCGACGTCCACGCCGATTCGACTTCGGTGGTCCACTTCTCCTTGAGAAATCGTTTCAACGCGGCGATCAGCGCGACGCCGACCGCGTCGTAGTGGCGGGAGACGACGGCGAATTTCCGGTGGTCGCGGCCCAGTTGCCCCAGGAAGGTGACCAGCTCGTCGGGCCGGTCGACCATCTGCACCACATACACCAGCGCCCGCAGCAGCCTGCTCCGCTGCGTCGTCATGGTCACCGGGAACAGCTCCCGGCAATCGGGGGCGACCACGAACAACGCACCGTAGAAGTACTGCGCCAGTTCATCTGCTTTCGGTTCGACCTCCGCAAAACTTTCACGAATCAACCGGGCCATCTCTCGACCTTCCACGGCCGAAACGGGCAGCGTCTCGGGCATGGTGGAGATCTTCACGGATTCAGCACTCATCGGGAACGGTAATCTCCAGTCGTGCCAAGGTTTTCGCGCCGTGCATGCGGCGTCGCTGTGGCGGTGCCGCCCCCGAGGGTTCCCGACTGTAGGCGAATTCCCGTGCAGATGCGCGTGATTCCGCGCGTTCCCGCTCGAACGGAGCAATTCAGGTACGCCCGGTCAACCCCGCCTGTCGCAGCGTAAAAATGATCACGACGTCGGATTCATCCGTTACTGGTTGCCGATTTCCGAAGCATAACGAAACCATTCACCGGACGGCGGATTGCCGTGGCTAGTCGATCGTGAACGGGTCGTACTGGATCTGGTCCAGGGCGCTGCCCGCCACCAGCATCCGCGACACCGTCGCCCGGATCATCGCCGGCGAGCCGGACACCAGGATGCGGTGGCCGGGCCAGGAGCCGTACCGCGTGACGGCTTCGGCCAGCGTCCCCTGCTCGAACCCGGGGACGTCGCCGCCGCGCTCGACGACCGGTGTGACGGTCAGCCAGGGGTTCGTCGCGGCGAGCGCGCGCAGCTCTTCGAGGTCGTAGAGGTCCTCGCGGGCGCCGCCGCCGTAGAACAGGTGCGTCTTCGGGTTCTCGCCCCACAGCGCGAGGTGGTCGAGGATCGCCCGCAGCGGCGCCACCCCCGTTCCCCCGGCGACCATCAGCACGGCCCGCGAGGCCTCGCGGTCGACCGTCATCCGGCCCAGCGGCGGGCCGAGCCGCCAGACGTCCCCGGGCTGCGTGTGGCTGACGATCGCGCGGGACACCCAGCCGCCGTCGATCGCGCGGACGTGGAACTCGATGCCGCCGTCCTCGCGTGGCGCGTTGGCCGGCGAGAGGTACCGCCACAGCCGTGGCCGCTGCGGCACTTCCACGCTGACGTACTGGCCGGGGTGGTACGGCACCGGCTGGTCGGGCACCAGCCGCACCAGCGCGAGGTCCCAGGTCAGCCGCCGGTGCTCGACCACGGTGGCCGACCAGGACGGCGGGTTCGTGTCCGACGCGGCCGCGTCCTGCATGGCCCGCGCGGCGATGGTGAACGCCTCGGCCCAGGCCCGTTCGACCTCCGGTGTCCACGCCGGGCCGAGGTGGTTCTTGAGCGACGCCAGCAGCGCCGTCCCGACCGCTTCGTAGTGCCGCGGCACCACGCCGAACTTGCGGTGGTCGCGGCCCAGCTGGCGCAGGAACGGCGCGAGGTCGTCGGGCCGGTCGACCATCTGCACGATGTGCACCAGCGCGCGCACCAGCCTGCCGCGCTGGATCTCCATGTTGATCGGGAAGAAGTCGCGCGTGGTCGGGGCGAGGGTGAACAGCATCCCGTAGAAGAACTGCGAGATGTCCGCGATGTACGGCTCGGACCTGGCCCAGCTGTCCCGGATGAGCCGGACCATCGCGGTCACCGCCGCGGGGGCTTCCCGCGGGGCCGACGACCTGGGGAGCGGGCTGACGGAATCGGCTGTCATGAGGGGTTGTTCACGGGTCGGGGACCGCCTCCTGGGTCCTTCGCCACTGCTGCCACCTCGTCACTCAACGTCACTCGCCTGCGGTGCGCGCACCGCCCGTCCGCAGGGTAGCCGCCGGGCGCCCTTTTGCCCGCATTGTTGCTCCGACCGGGTGTATTACCGCGTGGGGGACCTCACCGGCCAGATGGTTGTCCGCGCAAGTGTCCGGCAATATACTTGTATGGCGCAACCAAGGAGGTGCCGAATGGGCTTCGACAACACCGACGACGACGTCCGGGTCGAGCTCATGCGGGAGCTGAAGACCGCTTCCCAGCTGCAGCACGCCTGGATCATGCAAGTCTGGCAGAGCGAGCCCGGGCTGCACCCGGCGGCCGCGATGCTGCTGTCCGACCTGGCGAAGAACGGCGAGACGCGGCCGTCCGAACTCGCGAAACGCCGGTTCGTCGACCTTTCGGTCGTCAGCAGGCAGATCGCCCAGCTCTCCGCGGCCGGGCTGGTCGACCGCCGCCCCGCTCCCGAAGACGGCCGGGCGTCGCTGGTCAGCGTGTCCGAGAAGGGCCGGGCCGAGCTCGCCCGCTGGCGCGCCAACTACATCGAGTTCATGGAGAAGGCGCTCGGCGGCTGGGACGACGAGCGCGTCACCGACCTCACCGCGCGGCTGGCGGAGATGAACACCGATCTCCGACGCGCGCTCGGCAGCGACGCCTGCCTGGCTGACACGAACAAGTGACACCGCGGCCGAGAGGCACACCGCAAGTGTCCCTTGGCCTTGGGGAAAGTGTCCGTTCGGTCCTGACTTGACGGCATTCATCAGGGTTAACGTCGGTGGGTGACGCGTGACCGGGTCGCACTGCTGTGCGCGCTGGGAATCGACAACTTCGGCTCAGGTCTGTTCCTCCCGTTGGCGCTGGTCTACGTGACGCAGGTGGTCGGCGTGCCGCTGGCCGTCGCCGGCACCGCCGTCACCCTCGGCGCCATCGGCGGGCTCGTCGTGCCGCCGCTCGCCGGCCGGCTCGTCGACCGCGTCGGGCCGCGGGCCGTCGTGATCTGCGCCCAGCTGCTGCAAGCCGCGGGCGTCGGGGCCTACGTCGTCGCCGGCAGCGCGGGCCCGGTGGTGGTCGCGGCCGTCCTGTCGTCCGCCGGGCAGCAGTTCTTCTACAGCTCCCTGTACGTGCTCATCGCCGACGTCGCCGGCGACGGGCCCAAGGACCGGCCGTTCGCCGAGGTGGGGATGGTGCGGGCCGCGTCCTTCGGCCTGGGCGGGCTGGTCGCGGGGGCGTTGCTGACGTGGCTCGGGAACGCCGGCTACCGCATCGCGCTCGCCGCGGACGCGCTGACGTTCTTCGTGGCCGCGCTGATCCTCGTCTTCTTCGTCCGGCTCGCGCGGCCGCGCCGGCCGGTGCGCGAGCGGTCGGTCCGGGTGCTGCGCGACCGGCCGTACCTCGCCCTCATCCTGTTCAGCGGGCTCTTCGGGCTCTCGCTGGACTTCTTCCTGATCGGCACCCCGGTGTTCGTGCTCGACCGGCTGCACGGGCCGGCCTGGCTGCCGGGCACGATCCTCGCCCTGCTGACCGTGCTGACCAGCGTCGGTGGCACGATCGCGCTGCGGCTCACCGCCCGGCTGACGCGGATCGCGGCGATGCGCGTGGGCTCGGCGCTGTTCTCCGCGTGGTGCTTGGTCAGCCTGGGTGTGCTGCTCGTGCCGCAGGGCTGGCAGGTGGTGTACCTGCTGGGGTCGACGCTCGTGTTCGCCGCCGGCGACCTGGTGTTCGGGCCGCGGTCGGGGGCGCTCGCCGAGGCCGCGGCACCTCCGGTCGCCCGCGGACGTTATCTCGCTGCGTACCAGTACGCGTTCACCGTGGCGCAGGTGATCGCGCCCGCCGTGGTGGCCTTGTTCTCGGTCGCCGACTGGTTACCCTGGGTGCTGGTCGGGGCGTGCGCCGGTCTCGCCGTGGCCGGGCTCGGCACCCTCGGCTCGCGGCTCCCGGCGAGCGCTGTGGCACCCGGCCGAAGTTGAGCGGAACAGACTCAAGTTTTCCTGCGTTAGAGATAGTGACGGGTCACGGTCAGGCCTGTCACCAGGACTTTCTCGCAGTACCGAGCATGAGGTGAGGGATGGACGCTTTCAACCCGACCACGAAGACCCAGCAGGCGATCTCGTCCGCGGCGCAGGCGGCCACCATGGCCGGCAACCCGCACGTGTCGGCCGCCCATCTGCTGGGCGCCCTGCTGGCGCAGGGTGAGGGGCTGACCGCACCGCTGCTGACCGCGGTCGGGGCCGACCCGGAGGTGGTGCACAAGGAGCTCGAACCGCTCATCGCGGCGCTGCCGTCCGCGACCGGCGCGACCGTGTCGAGCCCGCAGTTCGACACCTACGCCGTGAAGTCGCTGACGCGCGCCCAGAAGCTCGCCACCGAGCTGGGTGACGAGTACGTCTCGACCGAGCACCTGCTCGTCGGGCTCGCGACCGAAGGCGGCCAGGTCGCGGACCTGCTCAAGCGCCACGGGGCGACGCCGGACGCGCTGCAGGAGGCGTTCGCCAAGGTCCGCGGCTCGGCCCGGATCACCAGCGCGGACCCCGAGAGCACGTTCAAGGCGCTCGAGAAGTACGGCGTCGACCTCACCGAGCGCGCCCGCGCCGGCGAGCTCGACCCGGTCATCGGGCGTGACACCGAGATCCGCCGCGTCGTGCAGGTGCTGTCGCGGCGCACGAAGAACAACCCGGTCCTGATCGGCGAGCCGGGCGTCGGCAAGACGGCCATCGTCGAAGGGCTGGCCCAGCGCATCGTCGCCGGGGACGTGCCTGAGTCGCTGCGCGGCAAGCGCGTCGTCGCCCTCGACCTCGGGTCGATGGTGGCCGGCGCGAAGTACCGCGGCGAGTTCGAGGAGCGGCTGAAGGCCGTGCTCAAGGAGATCACCGACTCCGCGGGCGAGGTCATCACCTTCATCGACGAGCTGCACACGATCGTCGGCGCCGGCGCGACCGGCGAGGGCGGCGCGATGGACGCGGGCAACATGATCAAGCCGATGCTCGCCCGCGGCGAGCTGCGGATGGTCGGCGCGACCACGCTCGACGAGTACCGCCAGCACATCGAGAAGGACGCCGCTCTGGAGCGGCGCTTCCAGCAGGTGCTCGTCGGCGAGCCGTCGCCGGAGGACACCATCGCGATCCTGCGCGGGCTGAAGGAGCGCTACGAGGTGCACCACGGTGTCCGGATCACGGACGCCGCGCTGGTCGCCGCCGCGACGCTGTCCGACCGCTACATCACCGCGCGCTTCCTGCCGGACAAGGCGATCGACCTGGTCGACGAGGCCGCGTCGAAGCTCCGCATGGAGATCGACTCGCGGCCGGTGGAGATCGACGAGGTCGAGCGGGCGGTCCGCCGGCTCGAGATCGAAGAGATGGCGCTCGCGAAGGAGAGCGACGCGGCCTCGAAGGAGCGGCTCAACGCCCTGCGTGCGGAGCTGGCGGAGAAGCGCGAGACGCTGACCGCGCTGACGGCCCGCTGGCAGAACGAGAAGGGCTCGATCGAGCGCGTCCGCGAGCTCAAGGAGCAGCTCGAGCAGCTGCGCGGCGAGTCCGAGCGCGCCGAGCGCGACGGCGACCTCGGCAAGGCCGCCGAGCTGCGCTACGGCCGGATCCCCGCGCTGGAGAAGGAGTTCGAAGCGGCCACCGCGGCGAGCGAGGCCAGCCAGCAGAACGTGATGCTCAAGGAGGAGGTCGGCGCGGACGACGTCGCGGACGTGGTCAGCGCGTGGACCGGCATCCCGGCGGGCCGGCTCCTGGAAGGCGAGACGGGCAAGCTGCTCCGGATGGAGGAGGAGCTGACCCGGCGCGTCATCGGGCAGGCCGAGGCCGTGCAGGTCGTCGCGGACGCGGTGCGCCGCGCCCGGGCCGGCGTCGCCGACCCCGACCGGCCGACCGGCTCGTTCCTCTTCCTCGGCCCGACCGGCGTCGGCAAGACCGAGCTGGCCAAGGCCCTGGCCGAGTTCCTGTTCGACGACGAGCGCGCGATGCAGCGCATCGACATGAGCGAGTACGCCGAGAAGCACTCGGTGGCGCGCCTGGTCGGCGCCCCGCCGGGGTACGTCGGCTACGACCAGGGCGGCCAGCTGACCGAGGCCGTCCGGCGGCGCCCGTATTCGGTCGTGCTGCTCGACGAGGTGGAGAAGGCCCACCCCGACGTCTTCGACGTGCTGCTGCAGGTCCTCGACGACGGACGGCTGACCGACGGCCAGGGCCGGACGGTGGACTTCCGCAACACCATCCTGATCCTGACGTCGAACCTCGGCTCGCAGGCCATCGCCGACCCGTCGCTCGACGAGCGGCAGCGGCGGGACGCGGTGCTCGACGTGGTGCAGCGGCAGTTCAAGCCGGAGTTCCTCAACCGGCTCGACGACATCGTCGTGTTCCACTCGCTCGGCACCGAGCAGCTGACGTCCATTGTGGACATCCAGGTCGCCCGGCTCGCCAAGCGGCTGGCCCAGCGGCGGCTGAACCTGGAGGTCACCGACGGCGCCCGCGAGTGGCTCGCCCTCAACGGCTTCGACCCGATCTACGGCGCCCGCCCGCTGCGGCGGCTGGTCCAGTCGGCGATCGGTGACAAGCTGGCGAAGGAACTGCTCTCCGGCGAGATCCGGGACGGCGACACCGTGCGCGTCGACGGCCCGGACCTGGAGACCGGCGACTCGCTGACCGTCACCCGGGTCTGACCGGTCGTGAAGGCCACCTCACCCGAGGTGGCCTTCACGGCTGTCCACAGTGGTTCGTGCCGATTTGTCGACCCGCGACCGAGCAAAATGCTCCGAATGGGCCCGGCGACACGGGTACCGGCGATCATCCCTCCGGCGTAACAGGCGATACCCTGGCCGACGTGGGTATTCCGGCGTGGATCTGGTTCGTCATCGCGGCCGTCGCCCTGGTGGCGGGGCTGGGGCTGCTCGCGGCCGACCGGGCGAAGGAGGGCTCGCGCAACCGCGAGCGAATGCGCTGGGCACAGTTGCGCGGCTGGCAGTTCGTCGAGGAGGACGAGCGCCTGCCGCAGCAGTGGTCGAACGGCGCGATCGGCTACTTCGGCGCGGACGCGGCCGTGAACGTCGTCGCGGGTTCCACCTTCACTTCCGACGGCCGCCGCCCGGTGTTCATCTTCGACATCGAGACCGAGGGCCAGATCCCCGCGGTCGTCGTCGCGGTGCGCTGCAACAAGAAGCACCGCATCCCGATCGAGATGTGGCTGTCCAGCGTCCCGTTCCAGCGCGCGGACATGCCCGAGATGCTCGGCCCGATCGGCGCCCGCTACGCCTTCGCGGACGACGCGGACGGCGCCCGCGTGGTGATCACGCAGGAGCTGGTGGACGCGGCCGACCAGCTGGGCGGCGACGTGGGCGTGGCCTGGCTGGAGAACGAGTGGGTGCTGGCCAGCGTGGTCCCGACGGCCGGGCCGTCGCGGCTGGAACGCCTGCTGCGCGACCTCGGTGAGATCGCGGACATCGTCGACCCGTTCGACGAGGACTACGACGCGGGCCGCCACCAAGCGAGCGCCCCGGTCCCGTCCGAGGCCACGACCCCGGCGACGGCCCAGGCCCAGGCCCAGGCCCAGGCTCCGGCCCCGGGCACCCCGGCGGCGGGGACGCCGGCCCAGCAGCCGCCGGCGGACGCCGAACCGAAGCCGAGCGAGAGCTAGAAGCCGAGCACCGGCCGGTCGAGCGCGCTGAGCGCCACCGACCGGTCCAGGGTGCCGCGCACCGACGTCGTGCCGCCTTCGGCGTGGATCACGTGGTCCACGCCGAGGTCGCCGCGGATCGACCCCGCCGGGCCGGCCGGGCCGACGGACTGGCTCGTCGTCACCAGGCCCCACGCCGGGCCCAGCTGGCCGCCCGCTTCGTGGCGCTGGCCCACGTCCAGGACGCCGGTGATCTGGCCGGTGGCGTGCTGCTCGGACGTCGCGCCGACCGCTCCGAGGCGGCCCACGTCGACCGCCTGGCCCGATGACCTGCGGGCCGACAGCGCTCCCTGGAGGTCGCTGGCGAAGGTGCCGTACAGGCCCGTGTCCAGCTGTTCCGCGTTCTGGCTCAGGACGTCGACGCCGTCGGCGGGCCAGATGCCGTGGCTCGCGCCTTCGCCGAGGCCGATCCGGTGCTCGGCGCCGCCGCCGAGAGGCGCCAGAGACAGGTCCCGCGACGCGCCTTGGCCGAGCCGCTGGTTGTTCGCGGTGACCGCGCGGACGTCGCCCAGGCGCAGGGTGTGCCGGCCGGCGCGGGCGAGCGACTCGGCCTCCTGCGACGCGGCCGTGGTCTCCGTCTGCCGCTCTTCGCGGCGGGTGATTGCGGACTCGGCGAGGTCGTTGGTGAGCACCGCGCCGGCGATCTCCTTCGCGAGGAAGTCGTGGCGGGTCGTGGTCAGGGTCTCGCGGACCACCGACGAGCCGTCCTCGCCCGAGGTCGCGACGTCGCGGCGGAACGTGCTGTCGTCGCGGTGGTCGATCGGCAGGGTCACCTCGGCCGGGCTCGCCAGCGCCGCGGCGGGGGCGGCGAAGAGCAGCGCGACGGGCGCCGCGCCCGCGGCGACTTTGGGCAGATAGCCGCTTTTGCGCCTGCTGTGCTTACCCATGCGGCGGACGATACTTCCCCGCCGAATCGAACGCACGTCCACCCGTGACCAGCGAGTATGTTCACCCACATGACCACCACCGCTCTCATCACCGGAGCGACCGCGGGCATCGGTGCGGAGTTCGCGCGCACGCTCGCCGCCCAGAAATACGACCTGGTGCTCGTCGCCCGCGATGCCACGCGGCTGGAGGCGTACGCCGCTGAGCTGCGGGAAACGCACGGCGTGGCCGTCGAGGTGCTGCCCGCCGACCTGTCCGAAGTGGACGGGCGGATGGCGGTCGAGGAGCGGCTCGCCGCCGGGCCGGTCGACCTCCTGGTCAACAACGCCGGCTTCGGGCTGAACGGCGATTTCTGGACCATCCCGCCGGACGCGCTGCAGCGCCAGCTCGACGTCAACGTCACCGCGGTCCTGCGGCTCACCCGGGCCGTGCTGCCCGGCATGATCGAACGCGGCCACGGCGAAATCATCCAGGTCAGCAGCGTGGCGGGCTTCTTCAGCGGCCGCGGATCGACGTACACGGCCAGCAAGAACTGGGTCACGTCGTTCAGCGAAGGCATCGCCGCGTCGCTGCCCGAGGGCATCCGGATGATGGCGCTGTGCCCCGGCTTTACGGCCACCGAGTTCCACGAACGGGCCGGGATCGGGAAATCCGGCCCGAAAATCGCCTGGCTGGGTGTCGAACAGGTGGTCGGCGAGGCGCTCAAGGACCTGCGCCGCGGGAAGGTGATCTCCGTGCCGAGCCTGCAGTACAAGGCCGTCGTCGCGATCGGCGGCCTGCTGCCGCGCGCGGTGCTGCGCCGGATCAGCGGGGGGCGCGGCCGCACCTGAGTAGGGCTGTCCCTACCCGCAAGACGCACGCGCGCACCAGGGTGGTCCGGGGGTGCGCTCAATAGCGTTTTCCCCATGACAACTGGGTGGCACGAGGCAGCCGACGCGGTCCGGCTCGAGGCCGTGCGCAAGGAGTACGGCGACGGTGTGGTCGCGCTGGACGGGGTCTCGATCTCCTTCCCGCGCGGCGGGTTCACCGCGGTGATGGGCCCGTCCGGCTCGGGCAAGAGCACCTTCCTGCACTGCGCGGCCGGTCTCGACCGGCCGACGTCCGGCCGGGTCGTGCTCGACGGCCAGGACCTCGACGGCAAGAAGGAGACCTACCTGACGAAGCTGCGGCGTGACCGCGTCGGCTTCGTCTTCCAGGCGTTCAACCTGCTCCCGGCGCTGACGGTCGAGCAGAACGTCGTGCTGCCGCTGCAGCTGGCGGGCAAGCGCCCGGACAAGCGGCTGGTGGCGCGGATCCTCGCGCACGTCGGGCTCGACGGGCGCCGCAAGCACCTGCCCGGGCAGCTCTCCGGCGGCCAGCAGCAGCGCGTCGCGATCGCGCGGGCCCTGGTCACCAGCCCCGCCGTGCTGTTCGCCGACGAGCCGACCGGCGCGCTCGACACCCGCACCGCCGCCGAGGTGCTCGGCCTGCTGCGAGACTCCGTCCGGTCGTCGGGCCAGACGGTGATCATGGTGACGCACGACCCGGTCGCCGCGTCCTACGCCGACGAGGTCGTGTTCCTGGCCGACGGCCGGATCGCCGGGCGGCTGGCCCGGCCGACCGCGGAAGCCGTCGCCGAGCGGATGACCCACCTCGGGGCCTGGGGCCGGGTGGCGGCCTGATGTTCAAGCTGGCACTGCGGACCCTCCGCCTGCGCAAGGGCGGTTTCCTGGCGACGTTCGTCGCCGTGTTCTTCGGCGCGCTGGTCGTCTCGGCGTGCGGTGGCCTGATGGAGACCGGCATCCGGTCCGAGACGCCGGTGCAGCGGCTGGCCGCGGCGCCGATCGTGGTCGGCGGGCAGCAGACGATCGAGCTGCCCGAGGACGACCCGGCGACCCTCGAGCCCGACGACAAGCACAAGTTCGAAAACGCGACCCTGCCCGAGCGCGTCCGGCTCGACGCGGCGCTGGCCGGCCGCCTGCGCGCGGTTCCCGGCGTCACCGGCGTCGTCGGCGAGATCAGCTTCCCGGCGCAGATCGGCGCGGCGAGCGCCCTCGGGCACGCGTGGGATTCCGCCGTGCTGACGCCGTACACGCTGACGGGTGCCGCCCCGAAGCCGGGCGAAGTCGTCGCCGACGCCGGGCTCGGGCTCGCTGTCGGGGACACGCTGCCGATCGCCGCGCACGGCAGCGTCAGCCCGTTCCGGATCTCCGGGATCGCCCGAGCCCCGCAGCCCATGCGGGACGCGGCCGTGTTCTTCGCGGCTTCGGACGCCGAACGGCTGTCCGGCCACCCGGGCCGGTTCGACACCATCGGCGTCTTCGGTGGCGACGTCGCTGCCGTGACCGCGGCCGTCGGGGACGCCGGGGTCGTGGCGACCGGCGTCGACCGTGGTGCCTTCGAGTTCCCCGAGACGGGCAAGAGCGGGGAGAACCTGATCGTGCTGGCCGCCGTCTCGGGCGGGCTCTCGGCGATGGTCATGGTGTTCGTGGTGGCGGGCACGCTGACCCTGTCGACGCAGCAGCGGCAGCGGGAACTCGCGTTGCTGCGCGCGATCGGCATCACTCCGCGCCAGCTGCGGCGGATGGTGCTCGGCGAGGCGCTGGTCGTCGCGCTGCTCGCCGTCGGTGGCGCGGTGGCGCTCGGCCCGGTGCTCGGGGAGTGGCTGTTCGGCCAGCTCGCCGACCACCACGTCGTCCCCGACGTGCTGCGGTTCGAGCAGGGCTGGGTGCCGGCGGTGGTCGCCGCGGGCGCGTCGCTGCTGGCTGTCGTGGGTGCCGCCTTCGTGGCGGGACGCCGTGCTTCGCGGATCCGCCCGACCGAGGCGCTCGCCGAAGCCGCCGTCGAACGCCGCTGGCTGACACCGATCCGGCTGATCACCGCCATCCTGTGCTTCGGCGGCGGGACGGCGCTCGGCATCGTCACGGTCGCGGTGATGACCGGCCCGGTCGCGGCCAGCACGGCCGGCCCGGCCGTGATGCTGTGGGCGTTCGGGCTCGCGGCGATCAGCCCCGGCGTGACGAAGCTGATGGCGACGCTGCTCCGCTGGCCGGTGACGGCGCTGACCGGCGTCAACGGCCGGGTCGCGCTGCGCAACACCCGGGTCGGCGCGGTGCGGGCGGCGGGCGCGGTCACCCCGATCATGCTCGCGGTCGGGATCGCGACCGCCAACATCTACCTGCAGACCACCCAGGAAGCCGTCTCGAACCAGGCCTACACCGAGGACTTGCGCGCGGACGCCGTCGTGGCCGGCCCGAGCGGGCTCGACCCGTCCGTGCTGGGCCGGGTGCGCGCCACCCCCGGGGTCGCGAGTGCGTCGGAATACGTCACGAGCACGGTGTTCGTCGAGAAGCCGTTCGACTCGGGCCAGCACGACGACGGCCGGCCCGCGCTGGGCGTCAGCGAGCTGACCGGGAACGCCGTCGAGGTGCCGTCGACGCTGGGCCACCGCGTCGGCGACACGCTGTCGCTGCGGCTCGGCGACGGCACGCCGGTGGACGTGCGCGTCACCGCCGTCGTCGACCAGCGTCCCGGCTTCGAGCGGCTCGTGCTGCCCGCGGAACTGCTGGCCCCGCACACGTCCCTCGGGCTCGCCCCGCAGCTGCTGGTCCAGGCCGCTCCCGGCGTCGACAGTGCGACGCTGACGGCCCGCCTGCGCGAGGCGACCGCCGGGCTGCCGGTGCTCGTCGGCGACCGCGGCACGCTGATCGCGGCGCACGCGAAGGGCAACGAGGTCGGCGCCTGGGTCAACTACCTGCTCGTCGGAATGATCCTCGCGTACACGGTGATCTCCGTGGTGAACACGCTGGTCACGGCCACCGCGCGGCGGCGGCGCGAGTTCGGGGTGCAGCGGCTGAGCGGCTTCACCCGCGGCCAGGTGCTGCGCATGGCGGGTGTCGAAGGCGGCCTGATCGCGACCATCGCGGTGCTGCTCGGGACGCTCGTCGCGGCCGGCGCGATCGTGCCGTTCTGCCTGGTGGTGACCGGCTCGGTGCTGCCGTCCGGCCCGGTGGCGATCTACCTGGCCGTGCTCGCCATCGCCGTGGTGCTCGCGCTCGTGGCGATCCTGGTCCCGGCCTGGGCCGCGACGCGCGGGCGTGCGGTCGACGCCACATCCGTCGGTGAGTGAATCCGGCCGTGTGTAAGACTCACGGCCGTGGCGAACCCCGGGTTGGATCAAGCGGCGAAACTCGAACTGGCCAGGCTGGTCACCGATCTTTCCGTGGTGCACGGAAAAGTGACCCTGGCGTCCGGCAAGGAAGCCGACTACTACATCGACCTCCGGCGGGCGACGCTGCACCACGCGGCCGCGCCGCTGATCGGCAAGCTCCTGCGCCAGCTCACGGCGGACTGGGACTACGTGGCGGCCGGCGGCCTGACGCTCGGCGCCGACCCGGTCGCGCTGGCGATGCTGCACTCGGCGGCTTCCGACGGCGTCGTGCTGGACGCGTTCGTCGTCCGCAAGGCGGTCAAGGAACACGGCATGCAGCGGCGCATCGAGGGCATGGAGGTCCGCGGCCAGCGCGTGCTGGCGGTCGAGGACACGTCCACGACGGGCGGCAGCGTCCTGACGGCGGTCGAGGCGCTGCGCGAAGCGGGCGCGAACGTCGTCGGCGTGGTGACGGTCGTCGACCGCGACACCGGCGCGCGCGAGGCCATCGAGAAGGAAGGCCTGGAGTACCGGTACGTCCTCGGCAAGGACGACCTCGGCCTGGACTGAGCGCCGCCGGACCGGGGACCGCGCAGGTCGGTCCCCGGGGCGCTCCGACGGCAGGTTTCGCGACCTCCGCGGCGCTCGCCCCGGAAGGACCACCGCGACGCGTGAACCTCACGGAGTCGCCCCGGTGACCGCCGTCACCCAGAATCACTGCGTGACGTTTTCCGCCCGCCGGTGTCCTCCCTGCGAGGAGGTGCCGTGACGACGACTACGCCGCTCGACGACGTGACCCTCGTCGGCCGCGCGCGGGACGGCGACGTCCGGGCGTACGAACAGCTCGTGCTGCGCTACCAGGGCCCGATGTTCCGGCTCGCGGTCAAGATGCTCGCCCACCGCGGCGACGCCGAGGACGTCGTGCAGGAGGTGTTCCTGAACGCCTGGCGCAAGCTGAGCCAGCTCACCGAGGACGCCGCGTTCGTCGGCTGGCTCTACCGGGCCACCACGAACCGCTGTCTCAACACGATCCGCTCGCGCAAGCCGCAGGCCGACGTCGACCTCGACACCGCCGAGTCGCCGCGGGCCGATCTGCAGCCGGAGCGGGCCGTCCAGGTGAGCAGTCAGCTCGCCGCCTTGAACGCGGCGCTGGCGCAGCTGACGCCCGAACAGCGGGCGTGCTGGCTGCTGCGTGAAGTGCACGGCCGGTCCTACGACGAGATCGGCGAGATCGTCGGCGTCAACGCGACCGCGGTCCGCGGCCGGATCGCGCGCGCCCGTGCCCAGCTGGCGGAGGTGATGAAGCCATGGCGATGACGGACTACGAGCTGCCCTGCGAACGCGATGTCGAACAGGTGTGGGAACGGCTGGACGCGGCAGCCGACGAGCACGAGCTGACCTGCCCGCACTGCGCGGCCGCGCGCGAGAGCCTGCTGGCGTTGCGCGAAGCGACGTCCGAGCTGGTGGCCGAGGAGGACGCGCCGTCGCCGGACCTGTTCGGGCGGATCATGTCGGCGGTGCGGGCCGAGGTGCGGCGCGGCTCGATGGTGCCGCTGCCCACCCCGGAACCCGGGTTCGTCGAGGTCAGCGAGCAGGCGGTGGCGGCCGTGCTGCGGTACGCGGCCGACACGGTCGACGGCGTCCGGGCGCGGCGCTGCCGGGTGCGGACCGTCCCCGGCGGGGTCGAGGTGGACCTCACCCTCGCGGTCAGCCTGCGGAACGCCGCGGGCGGCGAAGCGTTGGCGAAGGTGCGGGAGCGGGTGACCGCGGCGGCCGCGGCCCGGGTGGGCCTGACGCTGGTGAAGCTCGACCTGCTCGTGGCCGACCTCTTTGAAGAAGACACCGTCGAGGACGACACGGTCGGGGGGCCAGGGGAATGAGCGTGGACTACGTCATCGCCGATCCGGTGATCGCCAGTGTGGCGGCGCGGGCGGCGATCACGACGCCGGGCGTGGTGCGCCTCGAACCGGGCCTGCGCGGCCTGGTGACGGCGTGGACGCGCGCGGCCCGCCGGCGCTGGAAGGGGCTCGACCCGGCGCCGTCGGACGGCGTCCGGGTCCGCACCACCGACGGCCGGGTGACGGTCCAGATCGACCTGGTCACCGCGGCGGCCGACCAGGCGGCCGCGGTGGGCCGCGCGGTCCAGCGCGCGGTGACGCGGTCCGTGGCCGAGCAGACCGGCCTGGTCGTCGCCGAAGTGTCGGTGTCCATTCTGGACATCGAGCCGGAAACCCGGTGACCGCCGACGAAGCCGTCGAGAAGATCGTCGGCGCCCTCGCGGACGTGGCCGGCCTCCGCCCGGCGACCCCGGTGCTGCCGGTGGGCCGGGACGGCCTGGCGGTGGACCTGAGCCCGGAGGTGGTCCGGATCCGGCTGATCGCGACCCGGCTGCCGATCCCGCCGCTGCTCGACCGGGCGGCCGGAGCCGTGCGCGAGGTGCTGGCCGGCACGGCGTGGGAAAGCGCGCGGCTGCGCCTGGAAGTCACCGATCTCGACGGCGCGGCGTTCGCGAGACCCACGTCACAGTGAGGGTCTCCAGTCCTTTGTGTCCTTAGCTACGAACAAGGCGGAAAGCCTTGCCGCGCAGGACATCCAGGGAGGAACCATGACCGAGACCGCACTCGTCACCAAGCAGGGCAGCACGACCATCGCGGACACGGTGGTCCAGAAGATCGCCGGCCTGGCGACGCGCGAAGTCCACGGCGTGCACGACCTCGGCGGCGGCGCGGCCCGCGCGTTCGGCGCCCTCCGCGACCGCATCCCGGGCGCGTCGGCCAGCGTCGGCCAGGGCGTGTCGGTGGAGGTCGGCGAGAAGCAGGCGGCGGTCGACCTGCAGGTGCTCGTCGAGTACGGCGTGCCCATCGCGGAGCTGGCGCGCTCGGTGCGCCGCAACGTGGTGACGGCCATCGAGCAGATGACCGGCCTGCAGGTCGTCGAGGTGAACATCAACGTCACCGACGTCCACATCGCGGGCAACGAGGAGCCGGCCGTCAGCGATCGCGTCGAGTGAAATCCGGCTGCCGGGCGGGGGACCCGGGCGTACCGTCGGGGTATGGAGGAGCCGCCGGAACCGCAGCGCCCAGCCGACCCGAACCGGAAGAAACCGGACGGTGCGCCGGACCAGTACCCGCACGAGGAGCCGACGCGGTACCCCGCCAAGCGGCCACCGGAATTCCCACCCGGTGTAACCCCTCCGTCACCGCGCAGGTGAATGGGTTGCTCCGCTGGGTTAAAAATCACAGGCCGGGGCACTCTTGAGGGCGGCCGGATCCGCGTAGCGGAGTAAAGTCGCTGGTAGGGGGATCGGTGGAGGGGGTGCGATGGCGAAGTTCCTGGCCGACGTGACCGTCGTGGTGCACATCCTGGCCTTGGTGCTCATCGGGTTGGGCGGCTTCGTCGCCTGGCGCTGGCCGAAGCTGATCTTCGTCCACATGTTCGCCGCGGCCTGGGGCGTGCTGGTGAACGTGAGCCCGGTGCCGTGCCCGCTCACCGCGCTGGAGAACTACTTCCGCCACCAGCAGGGCCTCGGCGACCTGCCCGGCGGGTTCAACGCCTACTACCTCTACGGCACGGTCTTCCCGCAGTCGTGGCTGCCGGCGATCGGGATCATCGCGATCGTGCTGGTCGCGTACTCGTACGTCGGCGTCTACCACCGGTGGCGCCACCGCCACGACGAGGAAACCCACGTGCGCCCGGTCCACCTGGGCTGAGCGACAATCACCGGGTGAACTCCATACCCGGACCCACCGAGTGGGTGAGCCGCGAAGAGGTCGGCGTCGGCCCGTGGCCGGGTGAGTGGCCCGCGGACGAGCGGTACGACCCCGAGCTGCTGCGGGACGGCGACCGCCGCAACGTCGTCGACGCCTACCGCTACTGGCGCCGCGAGGCCATCGTGTCCGATGTGGACAGCCGGCGGCACCCGTTCCACGTCGCGATCGAGAACTTCCAGCACGACCACAACATCGGCACCGTGGTCCGGACGGCCAACGCCTTCGCCGCGGCCGAGGTGCACATCGTCGGCCGCCGCCGCTGGAACCGGCGCGGGGCCATGGTGACCGACCGCTACCAGCACCTGCGCCACCACGACGACGTCTCCGGATTGGTGGCTTTCGCCGAGGAGCGGGGGCTGGCCGTCGTCGGGGTCGACAACACGCCGGGGTCCCAGCCGGTCGAGACGGCCGAGCTCCCGCGCGAGTGCGTCCTCCTGTTCGGCCAGGAAGGCCCGGGCCTCTCCGCGGAAGCGCAGGCGGCGTCGGCCCGCACCGTGTCGATCGCCCAGTTCGGCACGACCCGCTCGATCAACGCCGGGGTCGCGGCCGGGATCGTCATGCACGCCTGGATCCGGCAGCACGCCGATCTCGGCCGCGCGTGGTGACCTACAGGCCCCAGCCCCAGCGCAGCTGCACCACCCCGGAAGCGTTGTTCGTCTCGAGGCCGCTGCCGCTCTGGCGCGTGATCGAGTAGGTGTCCCCGGAGCGCAGGCCGGGCCAGTAGACGACGCCCATCTGCCGGGACCGCGCCAGGTCCGTGGTCGCGGCGAAGTACGCGGTGAAGTTGTTGCCGTCCTGATGGCCGGCGGAGTAGTCCAGGCCGGTGGTCATCGGGGCGCCGGCCTCGTCGATGATCGTCCGCGACGAGTACGCCCCGAGCCGGTTGCTGAGGTTCGCCGTCCACGCCGAGCGGGTCGTGTCGGAGGCCCAGAAGCCGTAGAAGTGCAGCGAAAGCAGCGTGCCGGTCAACGCGCTCGCCGCGCCGACGCCGGTCACGTTGTCGTTGTAGCCGGTGCCGCTGATCAGCACCCGGCCGCGCGGGATGGCCGAGTGCCGGGACAGCCAGGTCGAGCACAGCGACACCCAGGCGTTCAGGCTGTAGCCGAACGGCTCGTTCATCGGCTCGAAGTACACGTTCCCGTTGCCGCCGTAGTCGGCGATCACCTTGTCCCACATGGTGTTCCAGGCGTTCGTGTCGTCGACGAAGCCGTCCTTGTTCGCTTCCCAGTAGCCGAAGATGACCTTCATGCCGTGGGCCAGGGCCGAGTCGGCGGCGCCCTTGTACCGCGCCCACCAGTCCGAATTGACGCTCTGCGGGTTGATCGGCAGCCGCACGGTGTTCGCGCCGAGCTTCTGCTGGAAGCCGGTGATGATGCTGTCGGCCTTGCCGCGGACGCTGTCGTAGCTGTCCCCGGCGGTCAGGCCGGTCGGGATCACCCAGCCGTCGACGTAGTTGTCGCGGGCGTCCGCCCAGTTGACGCCGCGGAAGCTGTTCGTGGCCGCGGACGCGCTCTGCGGGACGGCGAAGAGGGGAACGAGCAGGAGGGCGAGCAGCAATCGACGAAGGCGAGCCATGCGAACTCCGATGTTCACGTAAACATGCCGGTCGCAGAATCCTCGACGGCTCGCCGCGGTGTCAAGGGTCAGGCGGGGGTGACCTCGACCGGAATGCCGTTCAACACCGACGTTCCGGAGGGCCTGTCCAGAACTGTCTCATCCGTGAGGAGGTTCGAGTTCACGCCGGGGTTCGCGCGCGCCACCCGTGTTCGCGAGCCGTCGGCGTCGTGGCCCCAGCCGTGCGGGATGCTCACCACGCCGGGGCGCACCTCGTCGGTGATCTCGACCGGGACCTGCAGTTTTCCGGCGCGGGACGTCACCGAGGCGAGGCCGCCGTCGGTGAGGCCGAGGCGGCGCGCGTCGGCCGGGTGCACCTGGACCGTGCAGCGGTTGCCGCCGCGGACCAGGGGCGCCAGGTTGTGCATCCACGAGTTGTTCGAGCTCAGATGCCGCCGTCCGATCAGCACCAGGTCGTCCGCGGTTTTCGCGAGTTCTTCCGTCAACCGCGGAACGTCGGCGACGATCGGCCCTGGCGCCAGTTCGATCCGGCCGGACGCGGTGCAGAGGACCTCCGGGATCCGCGGCTTCAGCGGCCCGAAATCCACGCCGTGCGGCGCGGCTTCGAGGTCGGCGAGCGTGACGTCGTACGGCCCCGCGCGCAGCATCAGGTCGACCAGGCGCGCGGGCCCGGTCCGGTCGTGGGTGACTTCCAGCCCCGCGCGGCGGGCGACGTCGGCCGCGACGAAGTCGTCCAGCGCGGCGACGTCGGCCTCCGGGCCCTGACCGGCGACGATGCCGGTGAGCCGCAGCATGGTTTCCCACTCCTGCGGCAGCGCCGACGGCAGCGTCGCGGGGGTCCAGTTGGCGATGTTGCGGATGGACAGCTGGTAGAAGGCCAGGTCGAAGTGCGGGCGCTCGAGCGGCGACGGGCCGGGCAGGATGACGTCGGCGTGGCGGGACGTCTCGTTGAGGTAGACGTCGACGGAGATCATGAAGTCGAGGCTTTCGAGGGCCGCGGCCAGCCGCCCGGCGTTCGGCGTGCTGAGGCAGGGGTTGCCGCTGACCGTGATCAGCGCGCGGACCTGGCCTTCGCCCGGGGTTTCGATCTCGTCGGCGAGCGTCGCGACCGGCAGTTCGCCGACGACCTCGGGCAGGCCGCGCACCCGGCTGCGCCAGCGCCCGACGGCGAACGGCCGCCGGTTCCCGGTGGGCTGGCACGCGGCCAGCGGGAACATCGCGCCGCCCGGTGCGTCGAGGTGGCCGGTGAGCACGTTGAGGACATCGACCAGCCAGCTCGCGATGGTGCCGAACGCCTGGGTCGTGGTGCCGATCCGGCCGTAGACGACGGCGTTTTCCGAGGTCAGGTCCCGGGCCATCCGGCGGATCGCCTCGACGTCGATGCCGGTGCGCGGCGCGACGGCCTCCGGGGTGAACGGCTGCGCCAGTTCGCGGACGTCGTCGAGGCCGTTGAGGTGCTCGGCCAGGCGGCCGGGGTCGACGAGGTTCTCCGCGAACAGGACGTTGACCAGCGCGAACAGCAGCAGCGCGTCGGTGCCGGGCCGGATCGCGTGGTGCTCGTCGGCGAACTGGGCGGTGCGCGTGCGGCGCGGGTCGACGACGACGATCTTGCCGCCGCGGTCCCGGATCCCGCGCAGCCGCCCGCGGATGTCCGGCGCGGTCATCAGGCTGCCGTTGGAGACCAGCGGGTTGGCGCCGAGGATCAGCAGGTGCCGCGTCCGGTCGAGGTCGGGCACCGGGATGGCCAGCGGGTCGCCGAACATCGTGCCGGCGGAATAGTGCTTCGGCAGCTGGTCGACCGAGGTGGCGCTGTAGAAGTTCTTGGTGCCCAAGGCCTTGTAGAGAACGCGGCCGTAGAGCGTCAGCGCGATGTTGTGCACGCCGGGGTTGCCCGCGTAGACGGCGACGGCGTCCCGGCCGTGCTGCTCGAGGATCGGCGGGAGGCGGCGGGCGATCTCGTCGTAGGCCTCCTGCCAGCTGACCTCGACGAACTCGCCGTCGCGCTTGAGCAGCGGGGCGGTCAGCCGGTCGGGATCGTGGTGCAACGCGCCGAGCGACGCGCCCTTGGGGCAGATGTACCCCCGGGAGAAGACGTCCCGCTCGTCCCCTCGGACGCGGGTGACCTGCTGGTTCGCGTCGAGCGTCACTTCGAGCCCGCAGGTGGCTTCGCACAGCGGGCAGGTGACGTGGGCGGTCGTCATGACCACCGAACATACCGAGCGGTATGTCGATCGGCAAGGCACGATTGCGACATGGACGTCTCGGCCGCGGAACACGCGGTGACCTCCCGCCACCTGCGCCGGGTGTGGGCCCTGCCCGGCACGGTCCTCGGCCGCAGCCGCTGGCCGGCGGCGTTGGACCAGCGCGTGCACTGGCACTGGAACTACTGGTGGCAGGCGCACCTGCTGGACACGCTGGTCGACGCGCAGCTGCGCGCGCCCTCGCCGGCGCGCTTGGCCTTGATCCGATCGTTCGTGCGTTCGGTGCGGCTGCGCAACTTCGGCAAGTGGGTCAACGACTACTACGACGACATCGCCTGGCTCGGCCTTGCCCTGCAACGGGTTTCGTCACTGGACATCGACGTCGGCCCGGCCCTGGCGGCGATCGACACGCAGTTGCTGTCCGGCTGGACGTCGGCGGCGGGCGGCGGAATCTGGTGGCGCCGCGGCGACGACTTCAAGAACGCCCCGGCCAACGGCCCGGCGGCGATCTTCCACGCCCGCTCGGGGAACGTCGTTCGTGCCGGCGAGATGACGTTCTGGCTGACGTCCACTTTGGTCGATCCGGAATCCGGCTTGGTCTGGGACGGCATCCGGGCGGACACGGGCGAGCTGGTGAAGCACATCTACACGTACTGCCAAGGGGTCTACCTCGGCGCGTGCCTTGTGTTGTCCGAAGTAGACAATGCGGCCCGGACCGTGCGGGCGGTGGCGGAGCACCTCGCGCCGGGAGGAGTCATCCGCGGCCAGGGCGGCGGCGACGGCGGGTTGTTCGCGGCGATCCTGGCGCGGTACCTGGCGTTGGCGGCACAGGCGTTGCCCGGCCCGGAAGCGGCGACGGCCCGAGCGCTGGTCCTGACGTCGGCGGAGGCGTGCTGGTCGGGAGCTTTCGACGCGCCGGAGGGTCCGTTGTTCAGCGCGTACTGGGACCGCCCGGTGTCTTGGCCGCTGCCGGAGGACGCCCCGGAGCGCGACATGTCGGTCCAGGTGGGCGCCTGGATGCTCCTCGAAGCCGCGGCGACGCTGTCACCAGACGTCGCCGGCCCGCCAGTCGGCGGTTAGCTCGACGTCGAACATCCGTCTTCGCGCGGTGCGACTTCTCCGGCATGTCCGGATCAACTCAAGTGGCTCGCGTCGGTGTGGACCTGCTCGATCATCTGCCGGGCGAACGCGAGGTTCTGGCCGAGATCGCGGTGGGCCTGCGCCAGCCGCTCGACAGTGTCGATGGAGTTGCGAGCCGTTTCTCGAGCCGAGAACAGACGGAACACCTCGGCGTGGAACTGGAGCACCACCTTCAGTTCCATCACGAGGCCCGACATGGCCGCACTACCCCCGCAGTCCGGCAACGACTGTGCGAGGCTCTCGTATCGACAAGGGTGTACGCCCGCACTGCGTAGATCGGCCAACGTCGTCAACACTTCGGCGGGCCAGTCGTCCGGACCCAGATCGGTCCGGGACAGCGTCGCTGTGGCGTACCGAGTCATCTCGTCTTTCAGCACCATGTTCGTAACCTCGTCGACGAGGATGCGGCTCGGTGCCGACAGCCCGGCGTTCACGATGCTGCGCATGGCTCGAATCGCATCCCTGGGCAAGCCACCGGAAAGGCAGTAGCAGAGCTGGACGTAAGGTTCGGTCAGCCCGAACACCCGGGCTTCCAGGAGCTTCCGAATCTCCTCCAGGCCGAGGTACGAAGCGTAGACGATCTCGTCGAATGCGCTGTCGATCTCGGTGCGGAGAGCCAGGCCGCGACGCTCGAAACTCACCATCGCGTCTTGTGAGACCGCTACGATGAAATAACTTCGTCCAAGCCCGAAGATCGCCTTGATGTCATTGATGAAGCGACGAGTTTCGTCTACACTCTGGATTTTGTCGAGCTCGTCGATGGCGACCAGAACCCGGCCGTAAGAAGTCGCGAGCTTGATCAGCTTGCGAAGTCGCGCCACGAGGTCCGGCATTGTGAGGTCACGTCGGGTGGTCGTGGTCTGATAGGACTTGGACAGCTCGCCGGACACCTGGACCCCGGCCGACACGCCGGCATTCGTCTTGGCGCCGGTACCGGACATGTCGCTTCGCGTGTGACTGAGTGCATCGAGCAACCACTCGGCTTCGTTCTGAAGAGCCAGCGGAACTGCGCCTTCGTCGGGTGCCGGCCGATCGTCCGCCGGTGCGGGATTTGCGTCCTCGAGCTGGGCTCGGCGGAGCCGAACGCGGCCGCGGAACAGAACGAGGAACAACGTCGTGATGAACAGCAACGCACCACCCGTGAAGATCCAAGTTCGTTCGGCCCAGAGAATGTCCCCGAAGAGGAAGTACACCGCTCCCGTGGCGCCGACCACGGTTGCCGAAACGGGCAGCCAAAGATTTGCTGCTGCAGCGGCAAGGACGGATTGCCGGCGTTTGGCCAGCAATGAGATGACAACAGCGACGAGCGCGATGCCACCTGTCGACCAGGCGGCGATCTCGGGGCCGTGACTTCGCCAGGGCGTGTTCGCGACGGCCGATGCGACCGACGAGTAGCCGAGGAGAACCAGGAGGAAGGATCCGAGCCTGCACAATGCGGTCACTACTCCGGGAGCGAGCAATCGGGTGCGCGCTGCCTTGGCCTGGTCGGCGAGTGAGTCGCTCGGTTGCGGATCGTCTGCGATGGCGCCGCTCAGCGGGCTGAGGATGCGGTCGCAGATCTCCATGGCCAGGTGCGAGATGAAGTCGAATGCCACGTAATGGACCGGAGCGGAGATGTAGAACTCCAGGTTCCGGCCTGACCAGATCTCCGCCGTGCCGGTGTCGGTGATCGACCGCAAGATCGTCGACTTCCCCACACCGCGCGGCCCGGAGAGACCCACGCTCCCGCCAGGGAGCTGGCGGAGCAGTCTCGTCAGTCGTGCCTTGGTCGTGGTGTTGATCTGGAACCGATCATCTTCGACCTCGCCGAGCCCCGGGGCGCTCGAAACCATGAATTCGCGCGGGTCGGGCGCACCAGGATTGTTGGCTCGCATGGTCTTGTTGAGCTGGGTGCGGATCGTGGGAAGAACTGATTGCTCGAGCAGTTTCCGTTGGATCGTGCGCGCCAGCTCAGCCAACGCCCGGTCCGCTTCGCGGTAGTCGGGATCATCCCGAACGATGTTCTGCAGGTTGTGCTGGATCGCCGTTGAACGTTCGAGGATGTCAGTGACCGGCCCCGGCCGGTACCGCGCAACGCGGATGGCAAGGCCTGCGATGAGGAGCACCGCGCTGGGGACAAGGAGAACGACGCCGGGCGTGATCGACCACAGAGGGACCTTTCCGGCGAAGAACAGAATTGTCGGTGCGATGAAAATGGCGAGCAGGACAAGCCAGTAGAAGAACGTCGTCGGCCAGCGCAAGAGCAAGCGGACTCGATGAGCGCGCCGTCGCCGGCGGCGTGGAGTTCTCCTGGGCGACCGACCTCGGGCATCCCCCTCCGAATCCTCGTCCTCGTCGTCTTTGTTTCGCGATTGCAGGAGGTCTTCGTACCACTCGTCGAGGTAGGAGTACCCCGGGTCGAGAGCAGAAGGCAGGCCGTTGACCAACGCGGACCAGAAGGGGTACAGAATCCGCGAGAGCAGGTCGAACTTGCGTTGTGGTGCGTGGGTGAGCTGGTACCAGACGGGATCCACGCAGTCGCGGATGGCGATCGCGATGTAGTGCCGGCGCGCGTAGAGCGAGCTGTATTCTTCCAGTTCGGATCGCGCGGGCGCGAATAGTTCGTGCCGCATTCGTGAGAGCCGGGTGCGCAGGTCATCCGTCGTCACCTCGGCACGTTTCATGGCTTGCGTGACCTCGTCGAGAGCGAATGCCTCCTCGATCGCAGCGTCCAGGATCTGGTTCTCGGAGCCGGGCCGGTTCTCGAAAACGTCGTCTGTGCTCACTGGAATCTCCCTGGACGCCTTGTTTACGTCTTCAGGTCGATCGAACCCACCCTCGTTGTTACGCGGCTGCGCAAACGTTATCGACCGCTTGCTCCCGCTTCAGCACCCGCAGGACGCGCCGTGCAGGAATTTCGGGGTGAGCCACACCGACTCCGGGGGTCGGTCCGGGTCCGCCATGCGGGACATCAGCAGCTGCACCGCGCGGCGGCCGACGTCGGCGATCGGCTGGACCAGGGTTGTCACCGCCGGGCTCACGCGGCGGGCCCAGTCCATGTCGCCGTAGCCGACCACCGCCAGCTCCGAGCCGATGCGGATGCCGCGGCGGTGGGCCTCGTACTGGACGCCCACCAGCATCGACTCGTCCGCCACCACCAGCGCCGTCGGGGAGGGCCAGCCGTCCAGGAGTTTGGCCGTTGCGCGGGTGGCGCCGCCCGCATTCGAGAAGCCGCTCTCCACCAGCTCGCGGTTGAAGCGCAACCCCGCCTGCTCCAGGCCGAGCCGGTAGCCGCGGATGCGCTCGCGGCTGACCTCCAGGCCCTCGTCGCCCGAGATCAGGCCGATCTTCCGGTGCCGCCGGTCGGTCAGGTGCCGGACCAGCGAGGCCATCGCGTGCACGTTCTCGGTACCGACCTGGTCGACGTCGTTGCGGGCGGCCACGCGGTCGACCAGCACGGTCGGCACGCCCATCCGGACCAGGCCGTTGACCACCGCTTCGTCGCCGGCCGAAGGCACCAGCAGCACGCCGTCCACCAGGTCCGCGCGCAGGGCGCGCACCACCGCCGCCTCTTCGCCCACCGTGTCTTCGGTGTCCGCCAGCACGACGTCGCACCCCGCCTGCGCCGCGGCCGCCCGGATCGCGCGCAGCAGCTCGCCGGAGTTCGGGTGCGCGTGCACCCCCATCGCGACGCCGATCCGGTAGGTGACCGGGGGGTCCCACAACCGGAGGTCCGGCGAAAGTGCGGTCATAAGCCCTCGCAGACGCTCAGCCGGAAACGTATCCGCTGAACGGCCACGCGGAGGTGTCAGGAACCCAGATTCACTGAAGTGAGTGAACCGGTGGGCACCCGCACGACTCGCGGTGACGCAGAGTGGGTGCCAGCCGCACCGTTTCGGCCTTGCGGGCCGGGTCGTTGATCCGGGCCAGCAACAGCCGCACCGCCTGCCGGCCGATCTCCTCGATCGGCTGCGCCATCGTCGTCAGCGGCGGGTCGACCAGGTCGGCCCACTCGACGTCGTCGTAGACCACCACCGGCAGGTCCCGCCCGATCCGCAGCCCGCGTCGCCGCGCTTCGTGCAGCACGCCGACCATCATGCTGTCGTTCCCGACCACCAGCGCCGTCGGCGGCTCGGGCAGCGCCAGCAGCGTGCTCAACGCCAGCGCACCGCCCTCGCGCGAGGAGTTTCCGCAGGCCACGAGGTCGGACGACCAGGTCAGGCCGGACCGGCCGAGCCCCAGCCGGTAGCCGAGCACGCGCTCCTCGCTCGTCGACAACCCCGGTACGCCGCTGATCATCCCGATCCGCCGGTGCCCGAGCGTGGCCAGGTGCGCGGTGAGCGCCGAGGTCGCCTGGATGTTCTCCGAGCCGACCTGGTCGACGTCGGTGCGGGTGGCCAGCCGGTCGATCAGCACGGTCGGCACGTCGAGGGACACCAGCTCGCCGATCACCGGCCCGTCGCCGGGGGCCGGGGTGATGAGCAGGCCGTCGACGCGACGGGAGCGCAGCGCCCGCACGGTGTCACGCTCCGTGTCCGCCGCGTCGTGGGTGTCGGCCAGCAGGACGGTGTAGCCGTGCGTCGACGCCTCGCGCTCGATCGCCTGCATCAGTGTCGCGAAGTACGGGTTGGCCACCAGGGAGATCGCCATCCCGATCGACCGGGTGCCGCCGGTGACCAGCGAACGCGCGATGGCGTCGCCGGTGTAACCGGTCGCCTCGATCGCCCGCAGCACCGCCGCCTTGGTGTCCTCGGCGACCGCGCGCGTCCCGTTCACGACGTGCGAGACGGTCGTGATCGAGACGCCCGCGAGCTCGGCGATGTCCCGCTGCGTCGGCCGCGAAGACTTCGACCGGTCCATACCCGTCCTTTCCGGCAAGCGTTTGCGCAAACGCTTGCGCGCAGGGAGCAGTCTGTCTACCTTCCCGACCATCGGCAAGCCTCGACACGAACAAAGGCTGGAATCCATGAGACAGCGAAGTCTCGCCGCGCTCACGCTGGCCGCCGTCCTCGCCGCGACGACCGGGTGCACGGTCGAGCGCCACTGGGGTGGCAACACCAACACGGGCGGGAGCGGCAAGGCGAAGGTCGGCCTGGTGACCAAGACCGACACCAACCCCTACTTCGTGGAACTCCGCAACGCCGCCAGAGCGGCCGCGCAGGCCAACGGCGCCGACTTCAGCGCGCTCGCCGGCCAGTTCGACGGTGACAACGACGGTCAGGTCCGCGCCATCGAGAACCTCCGCCAGCAGGGCGCGAACACGATCCTGATCACGCCCAGCTCGTCCACCGGCGTGCTCAAGGCGATCAAGGACGCGCGTGACGCCGGGGTCCTGGTCATCGCCCTCGACACCGCCACCGAACCGGCCGACGCGGTCGACGCCACCTTCGCCACCGACAACTTCGCGGCCGGCGAGCAGCAGGGCGCCTACGTCAAGGCCGCGCTGGCCGGCGTCCCGCCCAAGCTGCTGATGGTCGACGGCACGGCGGGCAGCACGGTCGACACCCAGCGCCACGGCGGGTTCCTCAAGGGCATCGGGCTGACCGACGGCTCGCCCGAAATCAAGGGCCACACCGCGGCCAACGGCGACCAGAGCCTGGCCCAGCAGGGCATGGAGAACCTGCTGCAGCGCAGCACCGACATCAACGCCGTCTACTCGATGAACGAGCCGATGGGCCGCGGCGCGTACGCGGCGCTGAAGGCGCGCGGCCTCACCGGGCAGATCGTCATGGGCTCGATCGACGGCGGCTGCGAAGGCGTCCAGAACGTCAAGGACGGCCAGTTCGCCGCCACCGTCATGCAGTTCCCGAAGAAGATGGCCGAGCAGGGGGTGCTCGCCGCCGTCGAATACGCGAAGACCGGCAAGAAGCCGTCCGGGTTCGTGAACACCGGGTCCGCGGTGATCACCGACAAGCCCCTGCCCGGCATCGAGAGCCACGACTCCGCCTGGGGCCTGCAGAACTGCTGGGGAGGCAACAAATGACGACGGCGACAGTGTCCACAAGGGAGCGTGAGTCGCTCGGCGACTTCCTCCTCCGCGCGCCCGCGGTCGGCCCGGCGCTCGCGCTGGTCGTCGCGATCGTGGTGTTCTCCCTGGCCACGGACACGTTCTTCGACCTCGACAACCTGTCCACCGTGGTCCAGCAGTCCCTGGTCGTCGGGACGCTCGCGCTGGGCCAGACGCTCGTCATCCTCATCGCGGGCATCGACCTGTCCAACGCGGCCTCGATGGTCGTCGCGACGCTGATCATGGCGAAGCTCGCCGCGGCCGGCACGAACGGCTTCGTCGCGCTGCTCGCCGGTGTCGTCCTGACGATCATCGTCGGCATCTTCATCGGCGGGCTCGCGACCCGGATCAAGCTGCCGGCGTTCATCATCACGCTCGGCACGTTCACCATGCTGACCGCGGTGTCGAAGCTGATCGCCGGCGGCCAGGCCGTGCCGGTGACCGACGGGCTGCTGCAGTGGCTCGGCACCAAGCGCTACCTCTTCGGCGGCATCCCGATCACCTACGGCATGACGCTGGCGCTGCTGATGTACCTCGGCGTCTGGTACGCGCTGACGAAAACCGCGTGGGGCAAGCACGTCTACGCGGTCGGCAACGCGCCGGAGTCCGCGCGGCTGTCCGGCATCAAGGTCAACCGCACGGTGCTGTCGGTGTACATCGTGGCCGGGCTGACCTTCGGCATCGCCGCCTGGCAGGCGCTCGGCCGGACGCCGAACGCGGACCCGAACCAGTTCCAGCTCGGCAACCTCGACTCGATCACCGCCGTCGTCCTCGGCGGGACGAGCCTCTTCGGCGGTCGCGGCTCGGTGCTCGGGACGCTGATGGGCGCTCTGGTCGTGGCCGTGCTGCGGTCCGGGCTGACGCAGATGAACGTGGACGGCAACTACCAGGACCTCGCCACCGGCGCCCTGCTCATCGCCGCCGTCGTGGTGGACCGGATCGCGCGGAGGCAGCAGCAGTCATGACCGAACCGATCCTCCAGGCCCGCGGCCTGGTCAAGCGCTACGGCCGGGTGACCGCCATCGACGGCGCCGACTTCGACCTGCTGCCCGGCGAGGTGCTCGCCGTGGTCGGCGACAACGGCGCCGGGAAGTCTTCGCTCATCAAAGCCCTGTCCGGCGCGGTGATCCCGGACGAGGGCGAGATCAAAGTGGACGGACGGACCGTCCACTTCAAGTCCCCGCTGGACGCCCGGCACTACGGCATCGAGACGGTGTACCAGGACCTCGCGGTCGCGCCGGCGCTCGACATCGCGTCGAACATGTTCCTGGGCCGGGAAAAGCGGCTCAAGGGGCCGCTCGGGCTGTTCCGCAAGCTCGACACCGGCACGATGCGGTCGGAAGCGCAGCGGATCCTCGACGAGCTGGGCATCAACATCAAGTCGATCAGCCAGCCCGTCGAGACGCTCTCCGGCGGGCAACGTCAGGGCGTCGCGGTGGCCCGCGCGGCCGCGTTCGGCACCAAGGCCGTGATCATGGACGAGCCGACCGCCGCTTTGGGTGTCGCCGAATCCGGCAAGGTGCTCGACCTGATCGGCCGGATCCGCGACCGCGGCCTGCCGGTCGTGCTGATCAGCCACAACATGCCGCACGTGTTCGACATCGCCGACCGCATCCACGTGCACCGCCTCGGCAAGCGCGTCGCGGTCGTCTCGCCCAAGACGCACTCGATGAACCAGGTCGTCGGCCTGCTCACCGGCGCCTTGCGGCTCAACGAGAACGGTGAAGTGGAAGAAGCGGCCGCCGCGACCCACGTGGCCGGCTTGCAGTGAGGGTGCTGCTGGCGGGCTTGTGCACGGTGGACCTGGTCCAGCGGGTCGAGGAGCTCCCGGCGCCGGGCGAGAAGGTGCAGTCGCTGCGGGTGGACGTCGCCGCGGGTGGGCCCGCGACGAACGCCGCGGTGACGGCGGCCGCGCTCGGTGCCGAAGCGACCCTGCTGACCGTCCTCGGTGCGCACCCGCTGGCGGCGCTCGCCCGCGCCGACCTCGAAGCCCACGGCGTCCGGCTGATCGACCTGGCCCCCGGCCTGCCCGACCCGCCGCCGGTCAGCGCGGCCGCCGTCCGCGACCGCGACGGCGAGCGCACGGTCGTCTCCCGCAACGCCGGAGGGCGTGACTTCCCCGTCGAAGCGGCGTTTCCGGAGGCGGACGTGGTGCTCGTGGACGGTCACTACCCCGAACTCGCGCTGGCGGTCGCGCGGGGCACGCGAGCCCCGGTCGTGCTGGACGCCGGCAGCTGGAAACCCGTGCTCGACGAGTTGCTGCCGCTGGTCGACGTGGCCGCGTGCTCCGCGCACTTCACCGCGCCCGGGCCCGGCCTGCACGAGCGCGGCGTTCCCACCGTCATCACCACCGCGGGGCCGCGGCCGGTGCGCTGGTCCACTGCGGACGGCGGCTCGGGTGAGGTGCCTGTTGCGGCCGTGGAAGCGCGGGACACACTAGGGGCGGGCGACGTCTGGCACGGCGCGCTCGCCGTGGCCGTGGCGCGCGAACCGACGGTGACGAACTGGATCCGCTTCGCCAACGAGGTGGCCGCCGAACGGGTGCGGCATGTGGGACCGCGGTCGTGGACGACCGCGATCGCAGGAAGGAACAGGACATGACGGCGTTCGACGACCTGCTGGCCCGGGCCGAGGGGCTGACCGTGCGCGGGCAGCGCAACGTGCTCGGCATCATCGGCTCGCCCGCGTCCGGCAAGACCACGCTCGCCTGGGCGCTGGCCAACGCGCTCGGCTCGCGCGCGGCCGTGGTCGGCATGGACGGCTTCCACCTCGCGCAGGTCGAGCTGCGCCGGCTGGGCCGCACCGAGCGCAAGGGTGCTCCGGACACGTTCGACGCCGCGGGCTACTACCACCTCATCCGCCGCCTCGCCGAAGGCCGCGAAACGGTGTACGCACCGGAGTTCCGCCGCGAGATCGAGGAGCCCATCGCCGGGGCCGTCGCGGTCCCGCCGGAGGTCCAGCTCGTGATCACCGAGGGCAACTACCTCCTGCTCCCGGACGACCCGTGGAGCGCGATCCGGCCGCTGCTGACCGAGGCCTGGTTCCTCGCGCCGGACGAGCCCGAGCGCATCGAGCGGCTCGTGTCGCGCCACCGCCGCTACGGCCGTTCGCTGGTCGAAGCCCGGCAGCGCGCGCTCGGTTCCGACCAGCGCAACGCCGACCTCATCTCGCAGACGCGGGACCGCGCGGACCTGGTTCTGGAGAACCTGCCGCTGGCCAACTTCGCGATTTGACGCTCCTCGTCACCGGCGGCAGCCGGGGCATCGGCGCGGCCATCTGCGCGCTGGCCGCCGCGCGCGGGTACGACGTCGTCGTGAACTACTCGGGCGACGCCGAACCCGCGGAAGCCGTCGCCGCGCAGGTGCGAGCTTCGGGACGGCAGGCGCTGGCGGTTCGCGCGGACGTCTCCGACGAGGACGACGTCCGCGCGCTGTTCGACGCGGCGGCGGAGCTGGGCCCGGTGACCGGCCTGGTCAACAACGCGGCGATCGTCGGCAACACCCCGGGCCGGCTCGAGGACTACGCGGTCGACGTCGTCCGGCGCACCCTCGACGTGAACGTGACCGGGGTGTTCCTCTGCTGCCGCGAGGCGATCCGGCGGATGTCGACCCGCCACGGCGGCGCGGGCGGCGCGATCGTGAACATCTCCTCGACAGCGGCCCGCACCGGCTCGGCCGGGGAGTGGGTGCACTACGCCGCGTCGAAGGCCGCTGTGGACACGCTGACCTTCGGCCTGGCCCAGGAGGTCGCGGCAGACGGGATCCGGGTGAACGCCGTCCGGCCGGGCATGATCCACACCGGCCTGCACGCGGCGGCGGGCCTGCCCGACCGGATGGCGAAGTACGCACCGCAGATTCCGCTGGGCCGGGCGGGGCAGCCCGCGGAAATCGCGGAAGCGGTGCTGTTCCTGCTCTCGGAGGCGTCGTCGTTCACGACGGGTGCGGTGCTGGACGTCGGCGGCGGCCGCTGATCCTTGTGAACCGGCATTTCGCAGCTTTCGTGTGGTGAGCGTTCCCACACCGCGCGAAAGGTGAACAACAATGCGTACGTTCGAGCTGCCCGAATCCGTGAGCGGGGCGACGGTTGATCGGATACTGGGCAGGCAATTGGTCCGGACCTGGGAGGAAGACGGGATCTTCCAGGTCGCCGCCACGGCCGGGCAGGCCCGCATCACCGGCGAAGCGCTCGCCGAAAGCCGGCGGTTCTTCGCGAGATCCCTGCCGGAAAAAGCGAAGTTCGTCAGCGACCTGACCTACAGCGGCTACATCGCCTCCGGTGAGGAAGTGACCGCGGGCGAGGCCGACTACTCCGAGATCTTCACGGTGTGCCCGGACATCCCGCTCACCGACACCCGCGTCACCGAGGGCTGGCCGTGCCACGGACCGGTCCCGTGGCCGGACGACGGCTACCGGACGGCGATGGAGGCCCACCTCCGGGAGGTCGGCGAAATCGGCGAGAAGCTCCTGCGCCTCGTCGCGCTCGGGCTGGGCGTGGAGATCGACCGGCTGACGCGGCTGACCCGCGACGGCTGGCACCACATGCGCGTGCTGCGGTTCCCGGCCCGGTCGGCGACCACCGAACGCGGGATCGGCGCGCACACCGACTACGGGCTGTTGGTGATCGCCGCGCAGGACGACGTCGGCGGGCTGTTCATCCGGCCGCCCGTGGCCGGCGAGCCGCGGCGCCGGAACTGGCTGGCGGAGGAGAGCACGGCCGGGATGTACCAGGACGTGGAGCCGTGGCACTACGTCGAGCCCGAGCCGGCGGTGTTCACCGTGTTTCCCGGCGACATCCTGCAGTTCCTCACCGGTGGCCGGCTGCTGTCGACGCCGCACAAGGTCCGGCTCGCCGACCGCGAGCGGTACACGCTGGCGTACTTCCACGAACCGGCGTTCGGCGTCACCGTCCGCCCCCTGGCCGGCGGCGACGAAACCATCCACTACGGCACGCACTTCACGAACATGTTCACCCGCTGCTACCCCGAGCGGGTGACGACCAGGCGCATCCTTTCGGAGAACCGGATGCGGCTGCTCAGCCGATGAGCGTCACCGGCGGTCACCATCCGTAAGACGGGTGTGACCGCCGGTAGGTTCCGTCCGCCTGCTGGGACGGCCGGAGACGGCGAGATCACGATCGGACCGGGAACTTGGTCACCTCGGTTTGGCCGGTCGAACGCTGTGCAACTCTGGGGAGCCGCCACGAGAAAGGACGGCTTCGGAAGCCATGGCCAAACTCATGTCCGTGCACCACCTCGCGCTCACCGTGACCGACGTGGACCGCAGCGTGCCGTGGTACGTGCGTGTCCTCGACCTCGAGGAGGTCACCCGGCGCGAAGAGCCGGACACGGGCCTGCGCAAGGTGGTGCTGCGCTCCGCCGGCGACGAGTTTTCGGTGGTCCTGGTCCAGCACGCGGACACCGGCCGCCGCGGTTTCGACGAGCGCCGGACGGGCTTGGACCACGTGGCGTTCCGGGTGCATTCGGCGGCCGAGCTGGCGGAGTGGGAGAGCCGGCTGCAGGAGTTCGGCGTGTCCTACCTGCCGGTCGCGCCCTCGCGCACGTTCGAGGGGTCGCGGGTGATCGTGTTCCGCGACCCGGACGGCATCCAGCTCGAGATCTGGACCGACCCGCAGCTCTAGACGCTCAGGCCCGGGCGTCGTCCCGCTCGTCCACCGGGCGGCGCATCTCCTGGCGGTACCGCAGCACGCCGTACCCCGTCCCGGCCACGAAGAACGCGATGCTGGCCCACAGGGCCGCCGTCTTCAGCCACGGCAGCGCGTCCAACAGCCCCGCGCCGTAGTACCCCAGCAGGACCAGCGTCGGCACCCACAGCAGCCCGCCCAGGGCCGTCGCCGCCATGAACCGGCGCGGGTCCATCCGGGCCGCGCCCGCGATCAGCGGGGCCAGCGTGCGGATCCACGGGATCCAGCGGGCCGCCACGATCGCGAAGAACCCCCGGCGGTCCAGGAACCGCTGCGCCCGGTCGAGAGCCTGCCGGTTCAAGACCTTGCCGTCGCGGCGCGCGATCAGCTTCGTGCCGCTCGTGCGGCCGATGTAGTAGCCGATCTGGTTGCCGAGGACCGCGACGATCAGCGCGGCCCCGGACAGGAGCCACGCGTTGGCGTCCGAACCGTGCTGGGCCAGCACCACGCCCGCCCCGAACAGGAGCGAGTCACCGGGCAGGAACAGCCCGATGATCAGCGCGCACTCGACCAGCACGAAGCTCAGCACGATCACCCAGACGAGCAGCGGGCCGGCGGTGTCCAGCCAGCTCACGCCGACGCCCGCGGCCTCGATGCTCACGACGTTCACCCCGCGAGCCTACGTGGCCCGGGTGAACGGACCACGGCTAACGGTCAAATCGAGCTCGCCGGAAGTTTCACCTTTCACCAACGGTGAAGGCCCCCTCACCCAGCGGTGAGAGGGCCTCCGATCCGGGCGCTCAGAACTGCGGCAGCGTCTCGCCCTGCACCGCTTCGACGTCCAGCTCGATCTTCACCGTCGTGCCGACCGCCGCCACACCGGCGCGGACCATCGCGCTGTAGTTGATCGCGAAGTCGTTCCGGTGCAGCGTCGTCTCGGCGTGGAACGCGACGCGCACGCCGCCCCACGGGTCCGGGCCCCAGCCGCCGTAGGTCAGCTCGAGCTCGACCTCGCGGCGCTCGCCGTGCAGTGTCAGCTCGCCCAGCAGCGTCCACGAGTCCGGCCCGCGCTGGCGCAGCCCCGTGCTGGTGAACGTGATCACCGGGTGCACGTCGACGTCGAGGAAGTCCGGCGAGCGCAGGTGGTCGTCGCGCATCCGGATGCCGGTGTCGATGCTCGCCGCCTTGATCTCGGCGTGCACCGACGACCGCTCGGCCGGGCGGCCGATCTCGATCCGGCCGGAGACGTCCGGGAACCGCGCCTTGATGCTCGCGATGCCCAGGTGCCGCGCGGTCGCGACCACCGACGTGTGCATCGGGTCGATCACCCACGGCCCGGCGGGCGGCAGCTCGATCGCCTCGGCGACCGGGGCCAGCACGACGTCGCCGAGCGAGCCGCTGCCGTCCGAGGCGATCTGGGCCGTCCGCGCGACCGGGGTGTACCCGGCCGCCGTGACGACCGCGGTGTACACACCCGGCGCGAGCGCGTCGGTGACGACTTCCCCGCGGACGTCGGCCGCCTGCCGGGCGACCTGCCGCCCGGCCGGGTCGGTGACGGTGAGCACCGCGTGCTCCACCGCCCAGCCCTCGGCCGTGCGGAAGGTCGCGCGCAAACCGCTCATGACCGGTCGACCAGCTCGTCGAGGGCCTGGTCGTAGCTCAGCCGAACGTCGTGGCCGGCCTCGCCGCCGGTCAGCTCCACCTGGCTGGTCGCCGGCGGGTAGCCGCTCGCGACCACGGTGTACGCGCCCGCGGGCAGGTCGCTGACCAGGTACCGGCCTTCGGCGTCGGTCCGCGCGACCGCGGCCACGTTGCCTTCGGCGTCGAGCACGGTGATCCGCGCGTCCGGGACCACCCGGTCGCCCTCGGTCCGCGCGGTGCCGGACAGCAGCACCGAGCTGGCCAGCTCGACGTCGTGGCGCAGCACGCCGCTGTCGGGCACGGTGAGCGTCACCGCGAAGGGCCGGTAGCCGGCGCCGCTGGCGACCAGGGTGTACGCCCCGGCGCCGACCCCGACGAACGCGTAGGTGCCGTCCGCGGTCGTGATGAACGCGCCGTTCACCTCGCCGCGGCCGTCGGTCAGCGTCACCGTCACGTTCGGCAGCGGCTGGCCGGTGGCGGCCGCCCGCACGGTGCCGGTCAGCTCGCCGGACCCGGTGAGCGTGACGTCGACCGTCGCCGGCCCGTTGCTGATCACGACGCTGGAGGCCTGCGGCTGGTGGCCGTGCGCGGACACGATGAGCACGTACGCGCCCGGGCCCTGGCTGGGCACCGAGTAGCTGCCGTCGGCGGCCCCGGTGGCCCGCGCGACCTGGCGGCCGCGCTGGTCGATCAGGGTCAGCGCGGCGCCCGCCACGTGGGTGCCGTCCTGGCGCCGGACGTGGCCGGTCACCGGCACGCCACCCGCGCCGACCGGCGCGTCGAGCTCGGCGTCGGACAGCGAGTTCGTGATCGGCAGCGCGCCCGAGACGGCCTGGTAGTCGCCGTGCCCGTTGGTGCTCAGCGCGTGCTTCCCACCGCCGACGAGGGCGGGTTCGCGGTCGACCGGACGCACCGGCTCGACGATCTCGGTGGGCTCGTCGGCGTGGTCTTCGAGCAGCGCCTCGCCGCCTTCCATGGCCGCCGCGGCCGGGGCCGCGTTGGTCAGCGGGATCTCCTTCATGAACAGGAGGACGACCGTGGCCAGCAGGGCGACCGCACCCGCGATGTAGAACACCGTGGTGATCGACTCGGTGAAGCCGATCAGCACCGGCGTCCGGATCGCCTCGGGCAGGCTCTGGATGCCGCTGGTGTTCTCCGACAGGTTGCCGATGCCCGCGCCGGCGCCGGCCGGCAGCTGCCCGCCGAACGCCTTGGTGATGTTCGGCAGCAGGGTGTTGAACAGGACGGTCAGGAAGATCGCGACACCGGCGGTACCACCGATCTGGCGGAAGAACGTCGCCGCCGCGGTCGAGACGCCCATGTCGCTGCGCGGGCCGGCGTTCTGCACCGCGATGATCAGCGTCTGCATGCACTGGCCGAGGCCGAGACCGATGATGGCGGCCGCGACCAGCGGGTGCCACAGCGCGGAGTCGTACTTGACCTGGGCGAAGAAGAACGCGCCACCGGCGATCAGGATGGTGCCGATGATCGGGAAGATCTTGTAGCGCCCGGTCTTCCCGGTGAGCCGGCCGGACACGATCGAGCTGAGCATGATGCCCGCCATCAGCGGCAGCATCAGCAGACCGGACTCGGTCGGCGTGTAGCCCTGCACGACCTGCATGAACTGCGGGATCATGGTGATCGCGCCGAACATCGCGACACCGACGATGACACCGCCGATGATGGCCACGGTGAACGTCGAGTTCTTGAACAGCCGCAGCGGGATCAGCGCGGCGTCCTTCATCAGCCGCTCGACCACGATGAACGCGATCACGCCGACGCCGCCGATGACGTAGCAGAGGATGGCCTTCTGGTCGCCCCAGCCCCACTTCTGGCCCTGCTCGGCCACGATCAGGAACGGCACGACCGCGACGATCATCGTCAGCGCACCCCACCAGTCGATCTTGTGCTTGTGTGGCGTGTGCGGCACGTTCAGCACCTTGGCCACGACGAACAGCGCGACGACGCCGATCGGGACGTTGATCAGGAAGACCCAGCGCCAGCCGTGCAGGCCGGCCAGCGAGTCGATGCCGGCGAAGAAGCCGCCCAGCACCGGGCCGAGCACGGTGGAGAGGCCGAAGACGGCTAGGATGTAACCCTGGTACTTGGCCCGCTCCCGCGGCGGCACGATGTCGCCGAGGATGGTCATGGCCAGCGACATCAGGCCGCCGGCACCCAGGCCCTGGATCGCGCGGAACGCGGCCAGCTGGTACATCGACGTCGCGAACGTCGAGGCCAGCGAACCGGCGACGAAGATGGCGATCGCGGTCAGGTAGAACGGCTTGCGGCCGTAGATGTCGGAGAGCTTGCCGTAGATCGGCGTGACGATCGTCGAGGTGATCAGGTACGCCGTGGTCGCCCAGGCCTGCAGGTCGAAGCCGTGCAGGTCGTTGGCGATCTTGACGATCGAGGTACCCACGATCGTCTGGTCGAGCGCGGCCAGGAACATGCCGCACATCAGGCCGCTCAGGATCGTGACGATCTGGCGGTGACTGAGCCGGGGTGGTTCCTTCGCGACGGGTTGTTCGACGGTGGTGGTGCTCATGCGGTGGCCCCCTTGGCCGGTGCACCGGCGGACGCGTGGGCGTCGGCCAGCTGTGGAGAGTGGTTCTCGATACCTGTGTTGAGCCGGCCGAAGAGGCGGTTCAAGGTCTGGATGTCCCCGTCCGTCCAGTCCCCGAGCACCTCGGCCAGCCACTGGTTGCGCTGCTTGCGGTTCTCTTCGAACACCCGCATGCCCTCGCTCGTCGGCGCGAGCAGGCAGGCCCGCCCGTCTTCCGGGTCGGCCTGGCGCTCGACCAGCCCGTGCTGCACGAGCGAGCTCGACTGCCTGCTGATCGTGGAGATCTCGGAGTGGAGCGACTCGGCGAGCTTGCTGGTGCGTTGCGGGCCTTCGTGGATGAGGGTGAAGAGGATCGCGTACGCCGCCCGCTCGATGCCGTCCGGTCCCTGCTTGGAGACCTGCGACTTCGCCTTGTTGACCAGCCGGACCAAGCGGACGAGCTCGTGCCCGAGCTGGTCGGCGAGGTCCAGCTCGGCCGTGGGCCGGGTGGTGTTCGTTGCCATGACTGATCCTTCAAGGCGTTGGTTGGCGGCTGCAACTAGTTGCCTCAGGCAAGGATGTGCCTTCACTAGCGGTTATGCAAGCGGAGTACCTCGTGTTGTGGCAGAACACACTTTAGTTGTCGTATGCAAGCAAGATTCCTCCGGGTTGCTCCCGGAACAACGGCGGCCGCGGCGGGTTGAGAAGGGTATGACCGACGACACAGCGTTGAAGGACTTCCTCGCCGCCCGCCGCCACGGGGTCCTGGCGACCATCCGCCGCGACGGCCGGCCGCAGCTGTCGACCATCACCTACCTCTACGACCCGGAGGCCGCGACGTTCGTCGCGTCGATCACCGAGACCCGGGCGAAGACGAAGAACATGCGCCGCGACCCGCGGGTGACGTTCCACGTGGGCAGCGAGGACGGCTGGAGCTACGTCGTCGCCGAGGGCCGCGCCTCGCTCACCGCCCCGGCCGCGGCGCCGGACGACGACACGGTGGAAGCGCTGGTCGACTACTACCGGCGCGCGGCGGGCGAGCACCCGGACTGGGCCGAGTACCGCGAGGCGATGGTCACCGACCAGCGCGTGCTGCTGACGGTGCACGTCGACAAGCTGCTGGGGCTGGTCCGCTGACTGCTCCGTTACGGCTGGTTTCGAAAGAAGATTTCCGCACTGCGGACTGTCCGGGCTTACGATGAGGCCATGAGCAACGAAGCTTTGGTCACCCGGCTCCGCGACCTGCTCGGCAAGAGCGCCGTGCTCACCGACTCCGACGTCACCGCGTCCTACGCCCGCGACATGATGCCGCTGGCGCCGTCGGGCACGCCGCTCGCCGTGGTGCTGCCCGCGAACACCGAGCAGGTGCAGGCGGTGGTGAAGGCGTGCGCCGAGGCGAAGGTGCCGATCGTCCCGCGCGGGGCGGGCAGCGGGCTGTCCGGCGCCGCGAACGCCATCGACGGCTGCGTCACGCTGTCGCTGACCAAGCTGAACGAGATCGTCGAGATCGACGCGGGCAACCGGCTGGCGGTCGTCCAGCCGGGCGTGGTCAACCTGGACTTCCGCAACGCCGTGGAGAAGCACGGGCTGTTCTACCCGCCGGACCCGTCGAGCTACGACTGGTGCACGATCGGCGGCAACCTGTCGACCAACGCGGGCGGCCTCTGCTGCGTGAAGTACGGCGTGACGACGGACTCGGTGCTCGGCCTGGAGGTGGTCCTGGCCGACGGATCACTGCTGAAGACCGGCCGCCGCACGGTGAAGGGCGTCGCGGGCTACGACCTGGCGCGGCTGTTCGTCGGCAGCGAGGGCACGCTCGGCGTGATCACGCAGGCGACGGTCCAGCTCAAGCCCCTGCCCCAGGCCCCGGCCACGCTGGTGGCGGGCTTCAGCACGACCGAAGCGGCCGGGGAGGCCGTCGCGCGGGTGGTGCGCGAAGGGCTCGTGCCGTCGCTGCTGGAGATCATGGACGCGTCGTCGATCAAGGCGTCGGAGGCGTACCTGAAGACGGACCTGGGGGCGGGGTCGGACTGCCAGGCCCTGCTGCTGGGCCAGTCGGACGCGGGCGGTGAGGTGGCCCGCCGCGAGCTGGCGGCGTTGGAGCAGATCTGCGTCGACTGCGGAGCGGACCTGGCGTACACGACGGAGGACCTCGAGGAAGGCCGGATGCTGCTCCAGGCCCGCCGGGTGGTCCTGACGGCGCTGGAGACGTACGGGCTGTGGCTGACCGACGACGTGTGCGTGCCGCGGACGCGCATCGCGGAGCTGATCCGCGGCTGCGAGAAGATCAGCTCCGAGGTGGGGCTGCGCATCGCGGTGGTCGGCCACGCCGGCGACGGCAACATGCACCCGACGATCGTGTACCAGCCGGACGACCCGTCGGAGTTCGAGCGGGCGCAACGGGCGTTCGACGAGATCCTCGAGGTCGGGCTGTCGCTCGGCGGGACGGTGACGGGCGAGCACGGCGTCGGCAAGATCAAGCGCGAGTGGCTCGCCCGGGAGATCGGGCCGGTCGGGCTGCGGGTCCACCAGGAGATCAAGCGGGCGCTCGACCCGGAGAACCTGTTCAACCCGGGCTCGATGTTCTCGATGACCTAGGTTGTACTACGACCGTGTACTACATTGGTTTCATGAACCAGGTAGCTGTGCGTGAGCTGAACCAGGACACCGCCGGTGTGCTGGCCAGGGTCAAGGCCGGCGAGGACGTCGAGATCACCGAACGCGGCACGGTGATCGCCCGTATCGTTCCTGCGCAGCCGAGTCCGGTCTCGGCGTTGATCGCTTCGGGAAAGCTGCACCCGGCCTCGGTGACCGGGCCGATGCCGCGCCCGCACGGACCCGTCCGGACCGACCTCGAAGCCGGGGAGCTGGTTCGCGAGCTGCGTGACGACGAACGGTACTGATGATCTACCTGGACACCGCCGCGCTGGTGAAGCTGATCCGGCACGAGGCCGAGAGTGCGGCCTTGGTCGACTGGCTCGACGAACGGCAGGGCACCATGCTCGTCACCTCGACGTTGGCCGAGGTCGAAGTATCGAGGGTTCTCCTGCGCAGCGATCCCGGATTGCTCACCGACGTTCCCGCGGTGCTGGCACGGGTCGCCAAGTACGAGATCGACGAAGTGGTGCGCCGGACCGCCGCCGCCTACCCGTCGCCGGACCTCCGGTCGTCGGACGCCATCCACCTCGCCACCGCACACGCGGTGTTCGGCAGGCAGCTGACGTCCTTCGTCACCTACGACAAGCGCCTCCTGGCCGTGGCCGAAGCGCTGGGGCTGCCGACCGACAGCCCGGGTGTCGCCGCTTAGTCCCGGACGCGGGGAATCCGCTGCGTGACCTCGGGATCGGTCTCCGCAACGGCCTTCTTCTCGCGCCGCGCCTTCAGGTACTCGATCACGATCGGCACGACCGAGATCAGCACGATCAGGACGAAGATCGCGTCGATGTTCTTGCCGATGAAGGGGATGTCGCCGAGGAGGTAGCCGAGGACCGTGATGCCCGCGGCCCACAGGATGCCGCCGATCACCGTGTACGTGAAGTACGTCTTGGGGCTCATCCGGCCGATGCCCGCGATCCAGGTGATGAACGTGCGGACGAACGGCACGAACCGGGCCAGGACGACCGCCTTCGGGCCGTGCTTCTCCAGGAACGCGTGCGTCTTGTCCACGTGTTCCCGCTTGAAGAACTTCGAGTCCGGGCGGTTGAACAGCTTCGGTCCGGCGAAGTAGCCGATGTAGTAGCCCGTCACGTTGCCCAGCAGAGCGGAAACGGTCACCAGCACGCAGGTCAGCCACAGGGGGTACAGCTTGCCGCCCGCGATGAGGAGGCCCGCCGTGAAGAGCAGGGAGTCACCGGGGAGCACCGGGAAGATGCTGCTCTCGATGAAGATGACAAGGCACAGCACCGCGACCGCGGGACCGGCGACACCGTCGAGCAGGACGTTCGGGTCCAGCCATGACGGCAGCAGCGACATCGTGTTGACCGTGCTCTGGGCGAGAATCACCTCGAAAACGGTACAGGGTCACCCTGAGTCGTGACTGAGACCCGGTCAGACCAGGGTCAGCAGGCCGACCACGGACCCCGCGGCGAGCCCCAGCAGCACCGCCAGCAACAAGATCCAGTACGCCGGCAGCTGCGCCGACGCCCGCGCCGGCTCCGGCGGCCGCGGGGCGAACGTCGTCGGTGCCTCCGCGTCCAGGGCCGCGCGCTCGCGCTCCAGCGAGTCCGCGCTCGCCCCCGACAGCAGCCCGTACGCCGACGGCAGGTCGCTGGTCGGGACCGCGTCGGTGGCCGGCTCCTTGGGAGAGGCCGCGGAAGGCGCGAAGACGGCTTGCGCGCGAAGGGCGTCCGCCAGCAGCTGCTCGGGGTCCTTCGGCTCGCTCATCTCCGCCCGTCCGCTCGCAACGCAACCTAGGTACTCAAGGTAGCCGTTCCCACCTCGGCGACCCATTCTCCCCGCCGCAGCACCTTCGCCGGCCGCAGGTCCTGGTCGAGGACCACGATGTCGGCCTGGTAACCGGCGCAGAGCATGCCGGTGCGGTCCGCGATGCCGAGCAGCTCCGCCGGCCGCTGCGACGTCGCGTGCACCGCGTCGAGGATGCCGAGTTTCGCACCCCCGACCAGATTCCGGAAGGCGGTGTCCATCGTCAGGGTGCTGCCGGCCAGCGAACCGTTGTCCGCGAGGGTGGCGACGCCGTCGTGGACGTCGACCTCGAGGCGGCCCAGCGTGTAGCGGCCGTCCGCCGCGTCCGTGGCCGACATCGCGTCGGTGATCAGGACCGTCCGGTTGCGGCCCGCGTGCTTCGCCGCCAGGCGGACGACCGTCGGGTGCAGGTGGACCAGGTCGCAGATGAGCTCGATCGTGATGCGCTCGTCGTCCAGCAGCGCGCCGACCGGGCCGGGCTCGCGGTGGTGCAGCGGCCGCATGCCGTTGAACAGGTGGGTCGCCACCGTCGCGCCCGCGTCGATCGCCGGCAGCAGCTGCTCCTCGACGCCGTCGGTGTGCCCGATGGCCGCGATGACGCCGGACTCGGCCAGCTGCCGGACGGCCTTCACGCCGCCGTGCAGCTCGGGGGCGATGGTGACCATCCGGATCGCGCCCTGGCCGGCGCGCAGCAGCTTCTCGACCGTGCCGGTGTCCGGTTCGAGCAGCGTCTCCGGGTCGTGCGCGCCGCAGCGGGCCTTCGAGATGAACGGCCCCTCCAGGTGGATGCCCGCGACCTCGCCGTCCTGGACGAGCTCACGCAGCGCCGCGACCTGCTCACGCAGGATGTCCACCGGGTCGGAGACCAGGCTGGCCAGCATGGTCGTGGTGCCGTGACGGCGGTGCGCTCGCACCGCCGTCAGGAGTTCCTCGGGATCGAGGGAGGTGAACGAAGCACCTCCCCCGCCGTGGCAGTGGGTGTCGATGAACCCGGGCACGACCAGTGCCCCTCCGACGTCCACGTGCTCGCCGGACGGCGGGGTCCCGGAACCCACGCCGGCGATCCGCCCGTCGGTGACGGCCACCCAGCCGTCGTCGAGTACACGGTCCGGGGCGGCGACCCGGCCGCCCATGATCACGAAATCTCCGGCGCCTCTCACGCACCCCAGCATATATTGGTCTGGACCAAGCATGGTGATACGACTCAGTGATCGGAATGGTCCACCCGGGTCACTGTGGGGCTTGCATGGCCTTCTGGAGTGCCTCGAGCGCCCGGCTGGCGGTCGATTTCACGGTACCCTTGGAGATACCTGCGGCCTCAGAGATCTCGGCCTCGCTCAGCCCGCCGTAGTACCGCAGCACCAGCACTTCGCGCTGGCGGGGCGGCAGCTTCGACAGCGCGCTGACCACGGCCTGGTGCTCGCTGGAGAGCATCGCGAGGCTCTCCGCGGAGCGCGCGTTCACCGCGTGCGGCGGCACGTACTCGCGGGCCGTCTTGCGGCGGCGCAGCACGCTGCGCGACCCGTTGACGACCGCGGTGCGCAGGTAGCCGACCGCGGCCGCGGCGTCCCGGAGCCGCCCCCAGTTGCGGTGCAGGCCGGTGAAGGCCTCCTGGACCACGTCTTCCGCGGTCGCGGGCTCGTCGACCAGCAGAATCGCCAGCCGGACCAGCCGCATGCGGTGCTGGCGGTAGAGGTCTTCGAGGGTCAGTGGCGCGGCGGTCTGCGCCGGGGCCGGACCGTCCATGACCCGCAGGTGGCCGAGGGTCGCCTCGACACTGCGTTCCGCATTGCCCTCGAGCATGAACCCCTGCCTGTTCTCGACCCCGGTTTGCACGGTGTGCCGCGTCAGCAGGTTCACGGTATTCACAGCGCTCACACAGGTACTGACGCACGCCCAGCCTATCGGGTTCAGGTGCCGCTGCCACAGATCGCCCGCTGGTACGGAACCGTGACACGGGTAGCGTCGGACCGGACAACCCCGCGCCGACCCCGGAGATCCACATGGCCTGGTTCCTCGTCGAAATCACCTACGTCCAGGAGAAGATGCCGGACGTCCGGCCGCGGCACCGCGAGTTCCTGAGCAAGCTGGCCGAGCAGGGCCGCGTCGCGGTCGCCGGCCCGCTCGGCGACGGCACCGGCGGCCTCACGCTGTACCAGGCCGACGACGAAGCGCACCTCATGGAGACGATCGACCAGGACCCGTACCACCTGGAAGGGGTCGTCGCGCAGCGGACCGTCCGCGAGTTCAAGCCGGTGATCGGCGCCTGGCTGCCCCAGGAGTCATAGGTCGAGCACGGTGGTGCCGCGGTCGACGCAGATCCGCATGGACCCGCCGTCGGCCGTCGGCACCGCGCACGTCCCGCAGAAGCCCTGCCGGCAGGAGTACGGCGTCCCGGGACGCGCCTCGCGCAGGACGTCGAGGGCGCTCCGGTCGCCCGGCACCACCAAGGTGCGTCCTGACCTGCGCAAAGTCAGCCGGAACGGCTCGCCGGCGACGATCGGCGGCGGGGCGAACCGTTCGAAGTGGACGGCCTTGGCCGCGGTCAGCGCCAGGTCGGCGCGGACACCGGTGATCATCGGCACCGGGCCGCAGCAGTAGACCGACGCGCCGTCCGGCAGCCCGGCCAGGAGCTCGGCGCCGGACGCCGGGATGCCGTACTCGGTGTCGGGGCGGATCCAGACGCGGTCGTCGTCCGGCAGCTCGCCGAGGAACGGCATCGACTCCCGGCTGCGCCCGGTGTAGACCAGCCGCCAGTCCGCGCCCGATGCGACGCAGCGGCGGACCATCGGCAGGAGCGGCGTGATCCCGATGCCGCCGGCGATGAACAGGAACGGCCCGGCGCCGACGAACGGGAAGGCCGTCCGCGGGCCGCGCGCGGTGACGCGGGTCCCGGGCACCAGCGCGTGGACCTCGGCCGAGGCGACGCCGATCTTCCGGACGGCGATCCGGTAGTGCGAGCGGTCGTCCGGGTCCCCGCACAGTGAATACTGCCTGGTCAGGCCGGACGGCAGCACGAGGTCGAGGTGCGCGCCCGGCCGCCAGCCCGGCAGCGGGACGCCGTTCGCGAGGCGCAGGCTCACGACCCCCTCGGCTTCGGGCCGGATCGTTTCGACGACCAGCGAAAGATCGCGGTCCACTGTGGCCACGGGCGGCCGCCGCCGACCGCTGAATTGCGACAAACGGCGATAAACACCCACGACACCCACCAAAGTGGACATCAGGTGGTCGGTGCGGTCGCTGCCGTCGAGCCGGGTCGGCCGGCCGAGGGTCACTCCGCCGCCCGGGCCGCGGGCGAACTCGCCAGGTAGGCCACCGCCTGCTCGGTGTTCCCGGTCTCGGACGGGTGGTACGACTTCCGGAAGTACGGCCGGATCTCCCGCACCAGCTGACGCCCGGTCGGCAGCAACCCGCGCCGGGCCGCCCGCCGGTACCCCCGCAGCGACGCGCGTCCGGGGTGGGCCGGGTCGTTGCGCATCAGGTACCGCGTGCCTCGGGCGAAGACCCAGGCCAGCACCGGCGTCACCGCCGCCATGCTGCGGACCCGGCGTCCGTGGCGCCCGTCGAGGTGCATGAACAGGTCGAACGCCACCGACCGGTGCTCGACCTCCTCGGCGCCGTGCCAGCGCAGCAGGTCCAGCATCACCGGGTCGGCGCCCGCGTCCTCCAGGGGCGCGTCGAGCACCCACTGGCCGAGGAACGCCGTGTAGTGCTCGATCGCGGCGATGATCCCCAGCCGCTCGACCAGCCACTCCTCGGCGGCCTGCCCGGTCAGGTCACGGTCGCCGAGCAGCTTCCGGAACAGCCACTCCATCTGCGCCACGAACGGCCGCACCCGCACACCCGCCGCTTCGAGGTGCGCCGCCGCGCCGTCGTGGGCCTCGGCGTGCACCGCCTCCTGGCCGATGAAGCCGAGGACGTCTACCTTGAGCCGTTCGTCGCGGATCAGCGGCACCGCCTGCTTGAACACCTCGACGAACCAGCGCTCGCCCTCGGGCAGCGCCAGGTGCAGCACGTTGATGGTGTGCGTGGCCTGCGGTTCGCCGGGGATCCAGTGCAGCGGCAGCGCCGCCCAGCCGAACTTGACGTTCCGGGCGTGCAGGACGAGCTGCTCGTCCTGCGAAGTCATGACGCCCGGCCGGACAGCTCGTAGTCCGCCGGGTCGACCTTGCGCGTCTGGAGCCAGTAGCGCCAGGTGAAGCCCGGCCAGATGGTCCGGTTCACGCCCTGGGCGTCGAGGTACCAGCTCTTGCAGCCGCCCTGCGTCCAGACGCCCTTGACCAGCTTGTCCTGGATCTCCCGCTGGAACTCGTCCTGCACGCCCGGCCGGACGTCGAGCGCCGCGGCGCCGCGGGAATCGGCGAGCTTGATGGCGTCGACGACGTACCGGGACTGCGACTCGATCATGAACACCACGGAGTTGTGGCCGAGCGCGGTGTTCGGGCCCAGCAGGAAGAACAGGTTCGGGAAGCCGGAGACGGTGATGCCCTTGTGCGTCCGCATGCCCTCGCTCGCCCACTCCTTGGCGAGGTTGCGGCCGTCGACGCCGGTGATGTCGAGGTACTCCAGCGCGTCGGTCACCTTGAAGCCGGTGCCGTAGACGATCGCGTCGACCTCGTGCTCGACGCCCGCGGAGTCGACGATCGAGTGCGCCTTGACCTCGCGGATGCCGTCGGTGTTCACCTCGACGTTCGGCCGGGCCAGCGCCGGGTAGTAGTCGTTGGAGATCAGGACGCGCTTGCAGCCCATCGTGTAGTCCGGCGTGACCTTCTCGCGCAGCGCGCGGTCCTTGATCCCCTTCGCGATGTTCCGCTTCGCGATCAGCTCGCCGGCCTTCATGATCGCCGGGTGGCCGTTGAAGCCGATGGCCCGCGCTTCGAGGAGCCAGTACAGCGCGTTGCGGTAGAGGCGCTGGGTGCCCGGGACGCGCTTGAACAGCGTCTGCGCCCACGACGGCATCGCGTGGTCGGGCTTGGGCATGATCCACGGCGGCGTCCGCTGGAAGAGCGTCAGCTCGGCGACCTCCGGGGCGATCTTCGGCACGAACTGGACGGCGCTGGCGCCGGTGCCGACCACGGCGACCTTCTTGCCGCGCAGGTCGTACTCGTGGTTCCAGCGCGCGGAGTGCCAGGTCCGGCCCTCGAAGTTGGCGATCCCGGGCAGCTCGGGGATCTGCGGGATGTGCAGGCCGCCGACGCCGGAGACGAGGAACTGCGCGACGAACTCGCGGCCGTCCTTCGTGGTCGCCGTCCAGCGGCGTTCGCCCTCGTCCCAGTGCGCGCCGGTCAGCTCGACGCCGAAGCGGATCTTCTCGCGCAGCCGGTACTTGTCCGCGACCCCCTTGAGGTAGTCGAAGATCTCCGGCTGCGGCGAGAACGACCGCGACCAGCCCGGGTTCTGCTCGTACGAGAACGAGTACATGTGCGACTGCACGTCGCACGCGCACCCGGGGTAGGAGTTGTCGCGCCAGGTGCCGCCCACCTCGGTGGCCTTCTCCAGGATCACGTAGTCCCGGATGCCGGCCTTCTCGAGCTGGATCGCCTGGCCGAGCCCGGAGAACCCGGTGCCCACGATCACGACCTTGAACCGCTCGGTCATCTGTCGGCCTCCGCTGCGTCGGGGATCCTGCCCAGATGACGTTACCTCAGGTAACAGTTACTTGGAAGTACTCCTTACCGATCAGTACGTCCCGCCGAGCTTGCCGTGGTCCCAGCTCACGACCTTGGTCGGGCGGAAGACCAGCCCGATGCGTTTCGCGGCCTGGCCTGCGATGAAAGCCTGCAGTTCGGCCGGTGCGGGGTCGCCCGGCTTGGCTCCGGAGTAGCGTTGCATCAGCGCCGTCCCCATCCGGGTGACCTCGTCGACGTCCTCGACGAGTTCGACGTCGGCCTCGAACGAGACGCCGCGGAGCTTCTCGTAGCTGTCGCCGTCCTCGACCAGCACGGTCGCCTCCGGCAGGCGGCGGAGGTTCTTCGCCTTCTGCGACGTGCCGTACGTCCAGGTCGCGACGCCGTCTTCGTGCGGGAAGTACCAGAGCGGCGCGAGGTGCGGGCGGCCGTTCGGGCCGATGCTGGCGACGTTGATGACCTTCTGCTCCGCGAGGTACGCGCGCACCTCGTCCTCGGTCATCCTGATCTGGTCGCGACGGGACATCTTCACCCCTTGGTGGCGGCCCGCCCGCCGTGGCCGGTGACCGCCGACTCGAACGCGCCGCGCGCCTCGATGTCGGCCAGCGCGGCCTTGTCCGCCGACGGTACCCGGCTGCGGGAGCCGATCTCGATGACCGGCGGGAGGAACGCGCGGAACAGCTTGAGCCCGCCGACCCAGCGCGGCACGTGGATGGTCCGGGCGCGCTTGAGGATACCGGCTTCGAGGTCGTCCAGGGCCACGTCCAGGGGGTAGGTCTTGCCGATCAGGCCGGGCATCGACGCGCGGAGCTTGCCGAACACCGGGTGCGCGTCGGCGCTCTCGACCAGGTCGGTGCGGATCCACGTCGGGTGCGCGACGCCGACCTTGACGCCCAGGTGGGCGACTTCGGCGCGCAGGCTGTTCGAGAAGGCTTCGACGCCGGCCTTCGCGGCGGCGTAGTTCGCCATGCCGGGCGCGTGCGTGATCGCGGCGAGGCTGGAGATGGCCAGCAGGTAGCCCTTGCGCTCGATGACGTGCGGGAGCGTGACGCGGAAGGTGCGCCAGACGCCGAGCAGGTCGACCTCGATCACCTTCTCGAACGCGGCCCGGTCGACCGAGCGGACGAAGCCCGCGGTCGCGATGCCGGCGTTGGCGATGACGATGTCGATCCCGCCGAAGTGCTCGACGACGCCCTTGGTGGCCTGCTCGAGGGCGTCCCAGCTGGTGACGTCGGCTTCCCACGCGCGTGCGTTCGGGCCGATGCGGTCGGCGACCTTCTGCTGCTCCTCGGCTTCGAGGCCGACGAGGGCGACCTTGGCGCCGCGCGCGGCCAGTCGTTCGGCCAGCCCGGCGCCGATGCCACGGGCGGCGCCGGTGATCAGCACGACCTTGCCGTCGACCTTCTTGGTGCCGCTCAGCAGCGAAAACGGGTTGGCCACGGTGCCCTCCTAGACGTCACTTGAGGGCACCGTACCTCAACTTACCCGCAGTAAGCTACCCAGAAGTAGGGTTCTAGGCCTCGCTCAGCGCGGCGACTTCGGCGTCGGTCAGCTCCAGGGAGACCGACGCGACCAGGTCGATCAGCTGCTCGGGTGTCCGGGCGCTGGCGATCGGCGCGGCGACCGTCGGCTGCTGCCGCAGCCAGGCGAGCGCCACCGTGGCGACCGAAACGCCGTGCGCCTGCGCGACCTCGTCCAGCGCGGCGAGCACGCGCTCGCCATCGGCGTCCAAATAGGACGCGGCGCGGGCGGCGCGCGGGCTGTCGCCGGTCTCGTCCTTCGTGCGGTACTTGCCGGTGAGGAAGCCCTTGGCGAGGGCGAAGTACGGCAGCGTGGCCAGGCCTTCGCGCGCGACGATCGGGGCGAGGTCACGCTCGTAGTCCCGCTCGACGAGGTTGTAGTGCGGCTGCAGCACGGCGTACCGCGCGAAGCCGTTCTGGTCCGAAATGGACAGTGCTTCGGCGAGCCGTTCGGCGGTGTAGTTGGACGCGCCGAGGTAGCGCACCTTGCCCGCGCGGACCAGGGTGTCGAACGCGCCCAGCGTCTCTTCGAGCGGCGTGTCCCGGTCGTCGACGTGGGCGTAGTAGAGGTCGATGTGGTCGAGCTGCAGCCGCCGCAGCGAGTCCTCGGCCGCGGCCTGGATGTTCTTCGCCGACAGGCCGGGCCGCTCCTGCCACCCGCCGACCTTCGTGGCGACGACGAAGTCGTCACGCCGGCCGCGCGCGGCCAGCCAGCGGCCGAGGATCTCCTCGGAGCGGCCGCCACCGCCGTAGAGGTCGGCGGTGTCCACGAAGTTGCCGCCGGCGGCGGCGTAGGCGTCGAGCACGGCGTGCGACTGCGGCTCGTCGGCCGTCCAGCCGAAGACGTTCCCGCCCAGGTTGAGGCCGTAGACGTCGAGGTCGGTGTTGCCCAGCTTGGTCATGCTCCCGACGTTAGTCTTCCCGGCTCGTGGGAACCGGGAGGAAAACCGGTACTTCGTGCGTTGGGGTGTTCTATGGCAATCGAACTCGGCAAGCTCGGTATCTGGCGGCACTACTCGGGCGTCGACGCGCAGTTCGCGGCGGAGGCGGAGAAGCTCGGCTACGGCGCGATCTGGCTGGGCGCGTCCCCGAGCGGGGACCTCGCCTACGTGGACGATCTGCTCGCGGCGACGGACCGCCTGGTCATCGCGACCGGCATCGTGAACATCTGGCAGGACGAGCCCGCGGACATCGCCCGCGTGTACGAACGGATCGCGGCCAAGTACCCGGACCGCTTCCTGCTCGGCATCGGCGCGGGTCACCCCGAGGCGTCCAAGGAGTACAAGAAGCCGTACGCGGCCCTGGTCGACTACCTCGACGGCCTGGACGCGGCGGGGGTCCCGGTGGCCGGCCGCGCCCTGGCGGCGCTCGGCCCGAAGGTCCTCGAGCTGGCCGGCGACCGGACGGCGGGCGCGCATCCGTACCTGACCACGCCGGAGCACACGCGGGGCGCTCGCGAGGTCCTGGGCGAGGGCAAGCTGCTGGCCCCGGAGCAGAAGGTGGTCCTCGGCACCGACGCCGCCGAGGCCCGCGCGATCGGCCGCAAGACCGTGAAGTTCTACCTGGGGCTGTCGAACTACGTGGCCAACCTGCGCAAACTCGGCTTCACGGACGAGGACGTCGAAGGCGAGGGAAGTGACCGCCTGGTCGACGCACTGGTTCTGCACGGCGACGCGGGCACGATCGCGACCGGCGTCCGCGCCCACCTCGAAGCGGGTGCCGACCACGTCAACGTCCAGGTGCTGAACGAGGACCCGTGGCCGGCGTACCGCGCGCTGGCCGCCGAGCTGGTGTGATCCCCGTCCGGCCGCCGGTTCCCCCGGCGGCCGGACGCACTCCTTCTGAACCGATTCCACGTGCGGAGAAGTCCATCCATGCCCCCGCCGCCACCCTCAACGGAGCAGCGGAGCTGCGCTGTCTTGGATTCTTCCCGGGGACCGGTGTGCGGCGGCGGTCCACCTCGTACGATGCGGTCGGGACCACCCTGTGCCAAGGAGGAGTAACGATGCCCATCGCCACCCCCGAGGTCTACGCGGAGATGCTCGACCGGGCCAAGGCGAACGAGTTCGCCTACCCGGCCATCAACGTGACCTCGTCCGAGACCGTGAACGCCGCCATCCGCGGGTTCGCCGAGGCGGAGAGCGACGGGATCATCCAGTTCTCCACCGGCGGTGCGGAGTTCGCGTCCGGCCAGAAGGTCAAGGACATGGTGACCGGCGCGACCGCGCTGGCGGAGTTCGCGCAGGTCGTCGCGGCCAAGTACGACGTCAACGTCGCGCTGCACACCGACCACTGCCCGAAGGACAAGCTGGACGGCTTCGTCCGCCCGCTGATCGAGATCTCGGCCGAGCGCGTCAAGAACGGCCAGAACCCGCTGTTCCAGTCCCACATGTGGGACGGCTCGGCGATCGACCTCGACGAGAACCTCGAGATCGCCCAGGAACTGCTGGCCAAGACGGCGGCCGCGAACATCATCCTCGAGGTCGAGATCGGCGTCGTCGGCGGCGAAGAGGACGGCGTCGAGGCGGAGATCAACGAGAAGCTGTACACCGCCGAAGGCGACTTCCTGAAGACGATCGACGCGCTCGGCGCGGGCGAGAAGGGCCGCTACCTGCTGGCGGCGACGTTCGGCAACGTCCACGGCGTGTACAAGCCGGGCAACGTGAAGCTCCGCCCGGACGTCTTGAAGGGCGGCCAGGAGGCCGCGGCGAAGAAGCTCGGCCTGGAGCCGGGTTCGAAGCCGTTCGAGCTGGTCTTCCACGGCGGTTCGGGCTCGCTGCCGGAGGAGATCCGCGAGGCGGTGTCGTACGGCGTCGTGAAGATGAACGTCGACACGGACACGCAGTACGCGTTCACCCGCCCGATCGTCGACCACTTCTTCAAGAACTACGACGGGGTCTTGAAGATCGACGGCGAGGTCGGGAACAAGAAGGTGTACGACCCCCGCTCGTACCTGAAGGCCGCGGAGGCCGGCATGGCGGCTCGCGTCGTCGAGGCGTGCCAGGCGCTGGGCTCGGCGGGCACGAAGCTGAAGTAGTCACGCGCGAAGGGGCCGCCACGGTTGCGTGGCGGCCCCTTCGCCGTGTTCAGGCCGATTCGGCGACCGAGCGCCGCGCGGCCCACTTCCGGGTCAGCGGTTCCGCGCCGGCCCACAGGGCGAACACCCCGCCCAGCACCACCAAAGCCGTCCAGTACGCCGCCGGCGGGGCCGACTCCGTGTGCGCGTCACCCAGCACCCACGGCCGGAACTGCGACTGCACCCAGAACGCCCCGTACCCGAACGCCGTCACCAGCAGCGCCCCCGCGCCGGCCTGCAGCACACCCGCGCCGATGGCGAACGCGACGTCCACCGCCAGGCCCACGAACAGCAGGTAGAACGGCACCGTCGACACCGGGAAGCCGAGCCCCAGGAGCAGCGGCCACATCACCGAGCGGTAAGCCACGTACGCCAGCGCCACCGAAGTGGCCGCCCAGCGGAAGCCCAGCGTCCGGCGCGCCACGACCAGGATCAACGCCATCACGCCGATGCCCCACAGCGGGTACACCCACGACGGGATCGGCATCGTGAAGTGCAGCACCGCCGTCCGGTCGACCGGGTGGCCGATCTGGTTGGCCGCGAAGTCCAGCAGCGACTTCTCCGCCTCCGGCTCCCCGCGCTCCCACGCCCGCAGCCCCAGGATCCCGTACTCCTGCTGGCCGTTCGGGAAGAACGTGTTCTCCAGGAAGAACGCCCACAGCGCCAGCAGCACGCCGGTGCGGAAGCGGCCCGGCGGCGCGAACTTCAGCCAGGCCAGCAGCACGCCCGCCTGCATGATGCCCGTGCCCAGGTACAACATCATGTGGGACGGGCTCCACGCGGTCAGGTCGAGGCCGTTGACGCGGTGGTTGATCACGTCCAGCGGGGCCGCGACCAGGAACGTCAGCAGGCCGATCTGCATCAGCCGCAGCGACCGCTTGTCGCACCCCAGGCCCGTATAGCTGTGGATCGCCACCAGCACCACGATGATCACCGTGCCGACGGTGTTGATCAGGTGCGGGGGCGCCAGGTCGTCGCGCAGCCACATGAAGTGCCACGACATGTCCCATGACGAGCCGACCAGCTTGAACGCGAACGCCGCCAGCCACATCCCGTAGCAGAACCGGAGCACCCAGTCCGGCGTCGGCTGCCCGGGGGCGCCGCGGTGCCAGTGCCGCGTGAAGAACAGCCGCGTCTTGGCGACGGGGCTGCGCGGGATCACGTCCACCGGGACGTCGACTGCCTTGGCCATGCCGGACATCATGGCCGGTCATGGTCACGAGTGGGCCAAGACCGTGGCAAACGCCGCCAAAATCCGGGTTCCCCCGACCTTCTTCCCCACCACCACCCTCAACGGAGGCGCTTCGCGCCCAGGGTTCACCCGTAGGGGTCACAGACTTGCTTCCGGCGGGGCCGGCTTGGCAGGGTGTCGCGCCATGATGCCGAAACGAGTTGTCGCGGGCGTGCTCGTCGCCGCCCTGGTGCTGGCCGGAGCCGGGGTGCTCGGGAGCCTCTTCCTGTAGGGGCACAATGACCCCATGACGCACAACCTGCTCGGCCCCGAGCCGACGCTGCTGCCCGAGCACACCGCCGCCCAGGCCGCGCTCGACGCCGGGAGCGACCCGGCCACCGTCGCGGCCGAACACCCCGACTACAGCGAGGCGTGGGCTTCGCTGGCCGAGAAGGCCTTCGACGCGGGCGAGACCGTCGCCGCGTACGCGTACGCCCGCACCGGCTACCACCGGGGCCTCGACCAGCTGCGCCGCGCGGGCTGGAAGGGCTTCGGCCCGGTGCCCTGGTCGCACCGCCCCAACCAGGGGTTCCTCCGCGCCCTCGCCGTCCTGGGCAAGGCCGCCGGCAAGATCGGCGAGACCGAGGAGCACGAGCGCTGCAAGACCTTCCTCGCCGACTCCGACCCCGCTGCCGCGGAAGCCACCGGCCTGAAGTGACCCACCGGTCGTGAGTGGCAAGGCGGGTTAGCACCGGAGAACCACACCCTGACCTTCGACAACCCGAAGGTCCCCAACGGGCCGCTGGTGCAGCCCGACGTCATCCAGCGCAGCATGTGCGGCGCCCC
>NZ_JBSFNC010000042.1:0-68148 GCF_053586895.1 Amycolatopsis sp. NPDC003731
GGCTGGGGCCTCTACGCCGAGCGGCTCGCGGACGAGATGGGCCTGTACTCCGACGACGTCTCCCGGCTGGGCATGCTGACGCAGGATTCGATGCGGGCGGGCCGGCTGGTCGTCGACACCGGCCTGCACGCGCTCGGGTGGAGCCGGCAGCAGGCGGTCGACTACCTCGCCGAGCACACGCCGATGGCGCGGCTGGAGATCGAGGCGGAGATCGACCGGTACACCGCCGACCCGGCCCAGGCGCTGGGCTACATGGTGGGGCGGCTGGAGATCCAGCGGCTGCGCGCCGAGGCCGAGCAAGCGCTGGGTGCGGCGTTCGACGTCCGCGAGTTCCACGACGTCGTGCTGGGCAGCGGCACCTTGCCGCTGCCGGTGCTGTCCGGCGTGGTCGCCGAGTGGGTGGCGCGGCGTCGTGACACGCCCGAGAAGCTCGCCGACGAGTGCCTGGCGCTGATGTTCGAGGCGCAGCCGCTGTTCCCGTCGATCTACGGCCTGCCGGGCACGCACGACAAGCTCGCCGACCAGACCGCCGAAGCCGCCGCCCGGTTCCGCGCCGGGCTCGCCGGCGTCATCGCGCGCGCCGAGGCGCTCGACGCGGCGGTGCTGACACCGGCCGAGCGCGTCACCCGGGACGTCGTGATCTGGCAGGCCCGCACGCGGATCGACGTGCTCGATTCCGGCCGGGCGGACATCGCGGTGAGCGACGGGCTGGACGCACCGGCCCTCAGCCTGCTCACGGACCTGCCGCAGACGATCCTCGACGACGACGACAAGGTTCGCGGCTACCTGAGCCGGCTCGCCGCGATCGGCACGTACCTGGACCAGGTGATCGAGCGGCAGCGAGCGGCGCTCGCCGAGGGGCTGACGCCGCCGGAGTTCCTGGCGCGCATCGGCGTCGGCTACGTCGAGCGGTACCTCGCCGCCCCGGAGAGCGACCCGCTGAAGGTGCCGGTCCGCGGCCTCGAAGCCGAACGCGACCGGTTGCTGGCCGAAGTGGTGTGGCCGGCCTACCGGCGCTACCGGGACTTCCTGGCCGACGAGGTCGTCCCGGTGGCCCGCCCGGAGACGTCGCCGGGGATCGGCGACCTCCCGGGCGGCCCGGAGCGCTACGCGGCCCTGATCCGCGCCGAGACGACGACCGAGCGCACCCCGCAGGACCTGCACGACACGGGCTCGGCGATCATCGAGCGGCTGGCGGGGGAGTACCGCGAGCTGGGCGCGGAGCTGTTCGGCACGACCGAGCTGGCGGAGATCTTCGAGCGCATCCGCACGGACCCGGCCCTGCGGTGGCGCGACGGCGACGAGCTGCTGGAATCCGCCCGCGCGACGATCACGCGCGCGGAAGCCGTGGCACCACAATGGTTCTTGCGGGTCCCGGAGCAGAAGTGCCAGGTGGCGCCGGTACCGGACGCGGAGGCCGAAAGCGGTTCGATCGCCTACTACATCGAGCCGTCCCTGGACGGTTCCCGGCCGGGCACGTACTACGCGAACACGCGCGACGCGGACCAGCGGCAGCGGACGCTGAGCGAGTCGGTGGCCTTCCACGAAGCCGTGCCGGGCCAGCACTTCCAGCTGACGCTCGCCCAGCAGCTGACCGATGTCCCGCTGCTCCGCCGGATCGGCATGTTCAACGCCTTCGCCGAGGGCTGGGGCCTCTACGCCGAGCGCCTCGCGGACGAGATGGGGCTGTACTCCGACAGCACGGCCCGGCTCGGCCTGCTGACGCAGGATTCGATGCGCGCGGCCCGGCTGGTGGTGGACACGGGCCTGCACGCGCTGGGCTGGAGCCGGCAACAGGCGGTCGACTTCATGGTCGGCAACACGCCGATGGCCCGGATCGAGATCGAGGCCGAGGTCGACCGGTACGCGGGCCTCCCGGGGCAGGCGCTCGGCTACATGGTGGGCCGCCTGGAGATCGAGCGGCTGCGCGCCGAAGCCGAGCAGGCGCTGGGCGCGGCGTTCGACATCCGGGAGTTCCACGACGTGGTGCTGGGCAGCGGAACCCTGCCATTGCCGGTGCTGGCGGACGTGGTGGCGGAGTGGGTGGCCACCCGCGCCGCAAAGGACGCCCAGTGACATCAGCACCGCGGCCGAGACGAGAGCTGAACTCGGCGGCGCAAGCCGCCCGGGACGAGGAGTGAACGTGACCTGGCTCGAGCTTGCCGAAGACCACCCCTTCGGTCTGCACAACCTGCCCTACGGCGTCTTCTCCGTCGGCGGGGCGCCCGAACGCCGGGTCGGCGTGCCCGTCGGCGATCACGTGCTCGACCTGACCGCCGCGGCCGCCGAAACGGCCGCCGCCTTCGCGCCGCTCCTCACCGCCGGCGTCCTCAACCCGCTGCTGGCCGCCGGGCCCGCCACCTGGCGCGAGGTCCGCGAGAGCCTCACCGAATGGCTCACCGAGCCCCGCTACGCCGATCAGCTGCGGCCGCACCTCGTCCCGCTGACCGACGTGACCACCCACCTCGCCTTCGACGTCGCCGACTACGTCGACTTCTACTCCAGCGAGCACCACGCCCTCAACGCCGGCAAGATCTTCCGCCCGGACGCCACCGAGCTCCCGCCGAACTGGAAGCACCTGCCGATCGGGTACCACGGGCGGGCCGGCACCGTCGTCACGTCGGGGACGCCGGTCGTCCGGCCGCACGGGCAGCGCAAGCCCCGCAACGCCGACGCGCCCTCGTTCGGCCCGTCACAGCGGCTGGACATCGAGGCGGAGGTCGGGTTCGTCGTCGGCACCCCGTCCGTCCCGGGCACCCGGGTGTCCACAGCGGACTTCGCGGACCACGTCTTCGGCGTCTGCCTCGTCAACGACTGGTCGGCGCGCGACATCCAGGCCTGGGAGTACCAGCCGCTGGGCCCGTTCCTCGGCAAGTCGTTCGCGACGTCGGTGTCGCCGTGGATCGTCCCGCTGGCCGCGCTGGAGCACGCGCGCGTCGACGGCCCGCCGCAGGACCCGGAGCCGTTCGATTACCTCCGGACCGACGAGAAGTGGGGGCTGGACCTGGCCCTGGAGATCCGGCTCAACGGCCACCTGGTGTCGAGCCCGCCGTTCGCGACCCAGTACTGGACGGCCCCGCAGCAGCTGGCGCACATGACGGTCAACGGCGCGAGCCTGCGCACCGGCGACCTCTACGCCTCCGGCACGGTGACCGGCCCCGGACGCGACCAGCGCGGCTCGTTCCTGGAACTGTCCTGGGGCGGCCAGGAACCCCTGGAGCTGCCCGGCGGCGTGACGAGGACGTTCCTCGAAGACGGCGACGAGGTGGTGATCAGCGCGACCGCCCCCGGCCCGGGCGGCTCGCGCGTCGGCTTCGGCGACGTGCGGGGGACGGTCGTCGCGGGTGGATAGTGGCGGTACCCACATCGGAGGAAGCCGGGCAGCGCGCATAATGACGAGCGACTAAGCGCTCGCTCACCGCGGAAGGACGCCCATGAGGATCGGGACCGGGATCAGCTACTCCGGAGGCTTCGCCGAAAGCGTCGCCGACATCGTCGAACTGGAGAAGGCCGGCCTCGACGTCGTCTTCGTGCCGGAGGCCTACTCCTTCGACGCGGTCAGCCAGCTCGGCTACCTGGCCGCGAAGACCGAGCGCGTCCAGCTGGCGTCCGGCATCTTCCAGATCTACACCCGCACGCCGACCCTGACCGCGATGACCGCGGCCGGCCTCGACTTCGTCTCCGACGGGCGGTTCATCCTCGGGCTCGGGGCGTCCGGCCCGCAGGTCATCGAGGGCTTCCACGGCGTGAAGTACGACGCGCCGCTGGGCCGCACGCGCGAGATCGTCGACGTCTGCCGCCAGGTGTGGCGCCGCGAGCGCGTGGTCCACGAGGGCAAGCACTACACGATCCCGCTGCCGCCGGAGCAGGGCACCGGGCTCGGCAAGCCGCTCAAGCTGATCAACCACCCGGTGCGCGAGCGGATCCCGGTGCTGCTGGCCTCGATCGGGCCGAAGAACGTCGCGCTGACGGCCGAGATCGCCGAGGGCTGGCAGCCGATCTTCTTCCACCCGGAGAAGGCGGCCGACGTCTGGGGTGCGTCCCTGGCCGAAGGCAAGGCCAAGCGCGATGCGGCCCTGGGCGAGCTGGACACGTTCGTGACGGTGGCCCTGGCCATCGGCGACGACGTCGAGCCGCTCCTCGACCACGTGCGGCCGATGCTGGCCCTCTACATCGGCGGCATGGGCGCGCGCGGCAAGAACTTCTACAACGACCTGGCCTGCCGCTACGGCTACGAGGCCGAGGCGAAGCTGATCCAGGACCTGTACCTGGACGGCAAGAAGGAAGAAGCGGCGGCGGCCGTCCCGCTGGAACTGCTGCGCGCGATCTCCCTGGTCGGCCCGGCGGGCTACGTGAAGGAGCGCGTGGCGGCCTTCGCCGAGGCGGGTGCGACGACGCTGATCGTCAGCCCGCTGCAGCCGGGCCGCGAGGGCCGGGTGGCGGCGGTGTCGCAGCTGCGTGAGCTGATCGGCTGAGCGGCGCCCCTCGCCGCAATGCCGCGAATGACTCATTCGGGACCTCCGACGTCCCGAATGAGTCATTCGCGACGCGTCAGGCGGGAGTCGCGTATACCGCAACCCGCGTGCCGGCGAATCCGGCGCCGTCGTAGGTCCCATCGCTGGTGATCAGCCGCAGCTCCGGCCCGGTCCCTTCCGGTGCCACCAGCGCGCTGTCCGGCTCTGTCGCCGGGAACACCGACGTCTGCCGCACCGTGAACCGCGTCTCCCGGCCTCTCGTGTCGCGCACCGTGATCACCGATTTCGGCAGGAGCTTGCCCAAACGTGCGAACGCCCCCGCCGCGTACCCGAAGTTCGCGTGCGCCGACAACACCGCCACTCCGGGCGCGCCCGGAACCGGCCCGTCGGCGAACCAGCCCACCCCCGAAGCGGTCCCCGGCTGCTCACGGCGCCCGTCCACGTGACCGAGCGGGACCACGTGCTCCAGCGTCAGGCCCAGCGCCGGGATCAGCACCGCCATCGGCGGGGCCGCGGCCACCGCAGGCCGGTCCGCGGCCGGGGCGATCGCGGGCTCCGGGGCCAGCACCGACGTCACCCCGAGCAGGACGCAGCCGAGGCCCGCGACGACCGCGAGCACGACAACGGCCGGCCGCACGAGCTCGGCTCGCCGCTCGGGCCGTTGCCTCTGTTTCCCCTGCTCCACGCCGGTTCCGATGTCCGATCAATCGCGGTGCGCACGCTGGCGTTACCGAATCGTGTCCAGTGGCACCCTAGTTCACTCGATCGGGTTATCTCACTGTGACCTTCGCGTCAGGAACGCACCCCCGGAGGGCGGCAAGCGCGGAGATGTCCGGCGGAGCGCCGTGAGATCGGACATCATTACTGGTTTCAAACCGTCGAACTGGGGATATTCACCAGACGGAAGTGAGGTGCGCCGAGCCGTGCGAAAAAAAGAAGAGCCCGCGGTGGGCGTGCTGGACGTCGGCTCGTTCAGCGCCCGGCTCGTGGTGGTGCCGGTGTCCGGCTCACCCCGTGAGCCGCTGGTCAACCACCAGACGCGGCTGCGTCTGGATCGCGAGCTCGACGTCCGTGGCCGCCTCTCCGACCGGGGCATCGAGGCCGTCACGGCCGCGGTCGCGGCGGGCATGACCACGGCGTACCGCCACGGCGTCCGCGACGTCTACCCGCTGGCCACCTCCTCGATCCGGGACGCGGCCAACGCGGCCGACGTCGTCCGGCACGTCGCCGGCGAGACCGGGGTCGAACTGCGCTTCCTCTCCGGCCGCTGCGAGGCCGAACTGACCTACCTCGCCGCCCGCCGCTGGTATGAGGCCTCCGGGCCGATGCTCGTGCTCGACATCGGCGGCGGCACGGTCGAACTGGCCGCCGGCTCCGGCGAGAAAGCCACCTTCGCGCGCTCGCTGCCGCTGGGCGCCCGCTCGATGACCCGGGACTGGCTGCCGTCGGAGCGCGTGTCGAACAAGCAGGTCAAAGCCCTGCGCGCGCACGCACTGGGCGTCGTCACCACCACGCTGGGCGCCGCCGACGTCGACGATCCGCGGGTCATCGGCTGCTCGAAGGTGCTCCAGCAGCTCGCCCGGCTGGCCGGCGCCCGCCCCGGCAAGTGCAAGGAACTGCGCCTCGACGACCTCCGCGCGTGGATCCCGCGGCTGGCCGCGCTGCCGCCGTCGAAGCGCGCCGAGCTGCCGGGCATCTCGCGCAGCCGCGCCCACCAGGCCCTGGCCGGCGCGATCGTCGCGGAAGCCCTGCTGACGGTCGCCGGCGGCAAGGTGACGATCTGCCCGTGGTCGACCCGCGACGGCCTGCTGCTCACCCTGCAGGACAAGGCGCGGGCCGCGGCGGCCGAGCGCGCGGCCTGATCCGCTGGCCCTTGCCGGGAAAACCGGGTATTCCGGAAAGCATGAGCCAGCAGCAGAGCCTTCACGGCCGCGACGACGAAGACGAAGAGCTCCCGAAGCTCCCGACCCCCGGCAAGCTGACGCACGACGTGCCGACGGCCCCGGACCCGGACGTGAGCCCGGGTGGGACCGAGGAAGTCCCGGCCCCACCCGGACGGGAAGCCGCTAGCGACCATCCTCAGTGAGAGTTATTCAGCCGTCGGCCGCCGCATGACTTCGCCCGCAAGCTGCGGTCTCGCGGTGGAGGCGGCGGCCTAACCAGAATAACTCTCAGTAATGGGGTTGGACGGCTCGGCGTACTGACGCACCGATTCCGAGTCACGCCGCATCGGCGCGCGCCCCGGTGGCTGCTTCGGCGGCGTGCCGGCGTCGATCTTCGGGATCGGGTACTGCCGCGGCTCCGCCGTGACGGTGATGCGCTCGCCGTGGTGCAGCACCTCCAGGGGTGCTCCGGCGACGACGTGGTAGGTGGCCTGGTCGGGATCGATCTCGACCTGGAACCGGGTGCCGCGGAACATCAGGCGGAAGGTGATCCGCCCGAGCTGCGGCGGCAGCCGCGGCGCGAAAGCCAGCGTTCCGCCGTGGTCCCGCAGGCCGCCGAACCCGGCCACCGCGCCCTGCCACGCCCCGGCCAGCGACGCCATGTGCAGGCCGTTGCGCACGTTGTTGTGCACGTCGTGCAGGTCGGTCAGCGCGGCTTCGGCGAGGTAGTCGTAGGCCAGTTCCAGGTGCCCGACCTCGGCGGCCACCACCGCCTGCGTCCCCGCCGACAGCGACGAGTCGCGCACGGTCCTCGCCTCGTAATAGGCGAAGTCGCGCGCCTTCTCCTCCGGGCTGAACGAGTCGCCGCACAGGTGCAGCGCCAGCACCAGGTCCGCCTGCTTGACGACCTGCTTGCGGTAGAGGTCGAAGTACGGGTAGTGCAGCAGCAGCGGGTAGTGCGCCTGGTCGGTGCCCTCGTAGTCCCACTCGTCGTGGTCGAGGAACCCCTCCGACTGCGGGTGCACGCCGAGTTCTTCGTCGTAGGGCAGGAACATCGCCGCCGCGGCCGCGCGCCAGGAGTCCAGCTCGACGGTGTCGACGCCGAACCGCGCCGCCACTTCGGGGTGCCGCTCGCACGACTCCGCCGCCGCCTGCAGGTTCCGGCGCGCCATCAGGTTCGTGTAGACGTTGTTGTCCGCCACCGCCGAGTACTCGTCCGGCCCGGTGACGCCGTCGATCCGGAACGTGCCGTGCCGGTCGTGGTGGCCCAGCGACGCCCACAGCCGCGCGGTTTCCAGCAGCAGCTCGGTGCCGTAGTCGCGCTCGAACTCCTCGTCGCCGGTCGCGTTGAGGTAGCGCAGGACGGCGTCGGCGATGTCCGCGCTGACGTGGAACGCCGCCGTGCCCGCCGGCCAGTACGCAGAGCACTCGGCGCCGTTGATCGACCGCCACGGGAACGCCGCGCCGCGCAACCCCAGCTGGTGCGCGCGTTCCCGCGCTTTGTCCATTGTGGAGTGCCGCCAGCGGAGGGCGTCGCGCGCCGCGTCCGGGATGGTGTAGGTGAGCACCGGCAGGACGAAGGACTCGGTGTCCCAGAAGGCGTGCCCGTCGTAGCCGGGCCCGGTCAGCCCCTTGCCGGCGATCGCGCGGCTTTCGCCACGGGCCCCGGCCTGCAGGATGTGGAACAGGGCGAACCGGACGGCCTGCTGGAGTTCGGGATCGCCTTCGATCTCGATGTCCGAGGTGGTCCAGTAGTCGTCGAGGAACTCGCGCTGCTCGGTGAGCAGGCCCTTCCAGCCGGTCTGGCGGGCGCCGGCCAGCGCCGCTTCGACCTGCGAACGCAGCGCCGGCACCGAGCGCTGCGCGGACCAGCCGTAGGCGAGGAACTTGGTGATCCGCAGCCGGCCGCCCTTCGGCACGTCGACGGCGACGGTCAGCCGCGCGAGGTCCTCCTCGGAGTGGATGCGCGCGCGGATCCCGTCGTCCACCTCGATCTTGTGGTCCATCGCCGCGGCCATCCGCAGGCCGGACCGGCGGGTCTGGTGCACCAGCACGGCGTTGTAGTCCGACGCGCGGTGGAACTCGCCGACCAATGGCGAGTTCAGCGCGGCGGCCACCCGCGGGTCGCTGGTGTCGGACTCGATCGGCTCGTTGGCCAGCAGGTCGGACTGGACGACCAGCTGCAGGTCCTCGTCGAGCGGCTCGACCTCGTACCGGATCGCGGCGATCGCGCGTTGGGTGAACGACACGAGCCGCTCGGTGCGCACGCGCACGCGCCGCCCGGTCGGCGACGACCACTCGGTGGTCCGGCTCAGCGTGCCCTTGCGGAAGTCGAGCACCCGGTCGTGCGCGGTGGCCGCGCCGTAGCGCATGTCGAGCGGTTCGTCCTCGACGAGCAGCCGGATGATCTTGCCGTCGGTCACGTTGACGACGGTCTGGCCCTCTTCGGGGTAGCCGTAGCCGGCCTCGGCGTAGGGGAGTTCGTGCTGCTCGTAGAAGCCGTTGAGGTAGGTGCCGGGCAGGCCGCGCGGCTCGGCTTCCTCGAGGGTGCCGCGCAGGCCGATGTGGCCGTTGGACACCGCGAACGCCGATTCGGTGCGCTGCAGGGCGTCGACGTCCATGCCGCGCCAGCGCAGGGCCCACGGCGAGCATTCGTAGCCGTGCGGTTCGGTCATCGGTCCTCCAGGAGGTCGGCGAGGTCGTCGACGACGATGTCGGCCCCGTGGGCCTTCAGCTCGGCGGCCTGGTCGGCCCGGTTCACGCCCACGACGTACCCGAAGCCACCGGCCTTCCCGGCCTGGACGCCGGACTGGGCATCCTCGAAGACGGCCGCGTGCGCGGGCTCGACGCCGAGCGCCGCGGCGCCGGCCAGGAACGAGTCGGGCGCGGGCTTGCCCTTCAGGTGGCGTTCGCGGATGACGATGCCGTCGATGCGCGCCTCGACGTACTCGCTGAGGTCGGCGCCCTCGAGCACCTTGGCGCCGTTGGCCGACGACGTCACGACGGCGATCCGCAGCCCGGCGGCTTTCACGGCTTCGAGGTAGCGCACCGAACCCGGGTACGGGTTCACGCCCCGCTCGTCGATGATCTTGAGGACCAGCTCGTTCTTGCGGTTGCCGATGCCGTTGACGGTCGGGGCGTCCACCGGGTCGTCCGGCTCGCCCTCGGGCAGCACGATCCCCCGCGACCGCAGGAATTCGCGCACGCCGTCGGCGCGGGGGCGGCCGTCCACATAGGCCGCGTAGTCGTGGTCGGTGAACTCGCTGAACCCGGCGCCGTCACGGGCGCGGAGGAATTCGTCGAACGTCCGCTTCCAGGCCTCGCGGTGGAGGATCGCCGTGCCGGTCAGCACTCCGTCGAGGTCGAACAGGCAGGCGGTGATGGTCTCGGGCAATCCCGTCATGCCCGCACGCTACCGGTGTTCGCTGTCCTCCGCGGGGTGCGGGCGCACTCGGTGGATGAGTTCGTGGACCGTGGCGTCCGCCAGGCGGTACCGCACCACGCGGCCGGTGCGTTGGGGTGTGACCAGCCCGTGCGCCCGGAGCAGCCGCAGGGCCTGCGACACCGCGGTGTCCGTCATGCCGGTGGCCGCGGCGAGGTCGGTGACGCTGATCTCGCGGGCGTAGTGGATGGAGACCAGCAGCGCCAGCCGCGAGGGATCGGCGACCACGGAGAAGCGCCGCGCCCATTCCTCGATGACGGCGCGGTCGCCGAGCCCGTCGACCGCCGCCGCGACGCGTTCCGGGTCGATCGGCTTGCGGTCGGTGCTCACCCCCGGATGATTCCACCCGCGGCGCGGGCGGACCACCGGTGGTCTGGGTCACGTCGCGCTTGACGCTCGCCGTCCCGCGGGCGAGTCTTAAGACAGTTGTCATAATCGAGGAGCCCGCATGACCGACGTCGAAGCCCCGGTCCGTTCGAAGACCATCACCTGGCAGGACCCCCTGGAGACCGCTCGGCTCGGCGCCACGATGTCCGGCCTGGAGTACATGCGGGCGATCGCCGAGGGCCGCGTCCCGCCGGCGCCGATCGCCGCGCACTTCGGCCTGCGCTGGGAAAGCGTCGAACCGGGCGAGGTCGTCGCGGTCGCCGAGCCGGACGAGTCGCTGTACAACCCGATCGGCATGGTCCACGGCGGCGTGGCGGCGACGATGCTGGACTCGGTGGTCGGCTGCGCGGTCCACACGACCCTGCCGGCCGGCGTCGGCTACGCGTCGGTGGAGCTGAAGGTGAACTATCTGCGCGCGATCCACGCGGGCCGCGGGGAAATCCGCGCGACGGGCCGCGTCGTGAAGGAGGGGTCCCGGATCGCCTTCGCCGAGGGGGAGATCCGCGACGCCGAGGGCAAGCTGCTGGCCACGGCGTCGGGGACCTGCGTCATCACGCGCTAGAGCGGCTGCTTGACGTCCCAGTGCTCGACGAGCAGGCCGTCCTCGACGCGCAGGATGTCGACGACGGCCATCCCGGCCACGTGCAGGTGTGCGACGACGAGGTCGTCCTCGGCGACGACGTGCTCGATCTCCGCGCTCGCGCCGGCCAGCGGTGAATTCTTCACCGCGTCGGTGAACGCCTCGCGGCCGGAGGGCAGGCCGGGGCTGTGGGTGACGAAATCGGGGTGCAGCGCCGCCTTCGCGGCCTCGAAGTCCTTGTGCACGAACAGGTTCTCCAGGCAGTCGACGACGATCATGCGGTTCTTCGCGGATTCGCTCATGCCGCCGATCGTCGGCCGTCCGGGCGGCGGTGTCGATTACGCCGGAGGTCATCAGCGCGGCGGGCGGACCCGCCGGGCGCGGATCGCGTCGCCGCCGCCGTACCGGCCGATGACCGCGGCCAGGAGCTTCTGCGCCTCTTCGACCTGCTTCGCGCCGTACTCCGCCTCGATCTCCTCCTGAAGTTCCCGCCGCAGCACCCGCGTCGCTTCGACGGCGGCCAGCGCGTGTTCGGTGAGGTGCAGCAGCTTCGAGCGCGCGTCGGCCGGGTCGGGGTCGCGGCGCAGCAGGCCCCGGCGTTCGAGATCCGCGACCGCCTTCGACGCCGCCTGCTGGGTGACGCCCATCCGCTCGGCGAGTGCGGTGATGGACAGCGGTGCGGCGAGGACGTGCTGGATCACGACGCCGTCGTTGAAGCGCAGGTCACCGAAGCCCCGGGTCGCGAGCCGCCGCTGGACCTCGTCCGTCGTCGCCCAGCCCGCGAAAAGGGCCGTCAGTGACAGGTCGAGGCTTTCGGCGGTAGGATGCACAACCATGGTTGTGGAATCTAGCAGAGTGCCGGCGGAGCTGGCGGAAGCGTTCGTGCGCGTGGCGCACCGGATCGTCTGGTGCACCCTGGTGACGGTCGATCGGCGGGGGAGACCGCGCTCCCGGGTCGTCCACCCGATCTGGGAACCTGCCCCGGACGGCCTGGTCGGCCGGCTGTTCACCCGGCCGACCCCGTTGAAGCTCGCGCACCTGGCGGCGTCGCCGTACGTGTCGTGCTCGTACTGGGACCCGCAGCACGAGGTGGCGGTGGCGGAGTGCCGAGCGGAGTTCGAGGACGACGAAGAGACGCGCAAGTACCTGTGGGACTTGTTCGCGGCCACGCCGGAGCCCCTGGGCTACGACCCGAAAATCCTCGGCGGCGAGGACCACCTCGATCCGAAGATCACGGTCCTGCGCCTGACCCCGTGGCGCCTGTCGGCCGGCGGCGAAGCCTGGCGGGCGGCTTAAGCGGCACCCACCCGGCGGTCGAAGACCAGGCCTTCGGCCGCCCGCAGGCCGACGCTGATCGCCCCGGTCAGCACCGCGTCTTCGCCCAGCTCGCCCTGGACCACCTTCGGCACCAACGGCGTGAACGCGCGCAGTGCCCGATCGATCGGCTCCAGCAGCAGGTCGGCCGCCGTGCCCATGCCGCCGCCCAGGACGATCAGTTCCGGGTCGATCACGGCCGCCACCGAGGCCACCGTGTACGCGAGGCGGTCGGCTTCCGCCGCCAGTGCCTGCCGGGCCAGCTCGTCGCCTTCGCGAGCCAGGCGGAACACCTCACGGGCCGACTTCGCCGTGCCCAGGCCGAGTTCCCGGGCGCCCTGCACGACCGACTGGGCCGCCGTCGCCTCTTCGAGGTGGCCGCGGGCCGGCGGCGTGCTGGGCTCGTCGGCCGCGCGCGTGCGGCCATACGGCAGGTAGCCGATCTCGCCCGCCGCGCCGGTCGCGCCGCGGAACACCCGGCCGTCGACCATCAGGCCCATGCCGACGCCGGTGCCGATCGTGATGCAGCCGAACACCGACGCCCCGCGCGCGGCCCCGCTTTCCCACTCGCCGACCGCGGTGAGGTTCGCGTCGTTCTCCACCATCAGGTCCGGGCCCAGCGCCGCTTCGAGGTCGTCGATCAGGCCCGCGCGGCCCCAGCCCGGCAGGTTCGGCGCGTGCCGGAAGCACCGCTTCTCCGGATCGGCGACGCCGGGGGAGCCGACCACGCGGACAACGATGTCGCCCGCCGAAAGACCGGCCTCCGCGACCGCCGCGGCCGCGATCTTCCCGACCGCCGTCACCAGCGCCGCACCGGAGCGCGCGGTGTTGCGCTCGTCCCGGCGCGCCACCAGCGTGCGGCCGAGGTCCGACACCGCGACCCGCAGGTGCTCGCGGCCGATGTCGACGCCCAGCACGTACCCCGCGGTGGGGTCGGCTTCGTACAGCACGGCCGAGCGCCCGGTGCCGGTGGACGTCTGCCCGGTCGGGCGCGCCAGCCCGGCGGCCTCCAGGGCCAGCAGCGCCTGGCTGACCGTCGGCTTCGACAGCCCGGTGTCCTTCGCGACCTGCGGCCGGGTCGCCGGCCCGCCGCGGCGCAGCAGGTCGAGCACCGCCCGCTGGTTGATCTTGCGCATCCCGGCGGGGGTACCGACCGTGGGGATTTCTACGCCGGCCACCCGTGCCCGCCTCCTGTCGTCCTCGTGCTGCCTGCCACGCTAGCCGTCCGCGCCCGGATCCGGCCGGAATACCCGCAGTTCGCGGCCCGTTGAGCGGAGCATGAGCACTCCGGGACGCGGCCGGGTCCGCGTGGCACAGGGCGCGAAGAGGGTACGGGTGTTCCTCGGCGGGCAGGTCGTCGCGGACACGGTGCACCCCCTCCTGGTGTGGGAAGTTCCGTACTACCCCACGTACTACATCCCGCGCGCGGACGTCGTGAGCGGCGTTCTCACCCCCTCCGGCCGGACGGCGCACTCGCCGAGCCGCGGAGAAGCTGTTCTGTCGACGATAAAGGGTGCCGCGGCCGAGGCGGTGGACGGCGCGCTGGAGTACCCGGATTCCCCGATCGAAGAGCTCCGCGGCCACGTCCGCTTCGAGTTCGGCGCGTTCGACTGGTTCGAAGAGGACGAGCAGATCTTCACGCACCCGCGCGACCCGGGCGTCCGCGTCGACATCCTCCCGAGCTCCCGCCACGTCCGCATCGAGGTCGACGGCGTGGCGGTGGCGGACTCGGTGCGACCGCACCTGTTGTTCGAGACGGGCCTGCCGACCCGCTACTACCTGCCCCGCGTGGACGTCCGGATGGACCTGCTGGCGAAGACCGACGTGGTGACGCACTGCCCGTACAAGGGCGCCGCGGAGCACTTCGACGTGGCCGGGCACGAAGACCTCGCGTGGAGCTACCCGACGCCGCTGCCCGAGAGCATCCGGGCCGCGGGGCTGGTGGCGTTCCTCGACGAGAAGGTGGACGTCTACGTGGACGGTGTGCGCCAGGACCGCCCGAAGACGAAGTTCGCCTGACCCGCGTATAACGCCCTATACCTCGGGTCTTGTGGCGATCGTGGACCGGCCGAACCAGCCCGCTCCACCATCCGGCGCTGTGGCGGCGCACACATTCGGCGGCTTCCGCTGTCACCTCGTCACAGAGATGGGCGAACTCGACTACTCCGCGTTGACGCCGTGTCAAGGGGTCCTTAGCGTGGCGCGCACCCCGCCACCACCCAGCAAGGGATCCCCGATGGCCAGTCCCACCACCGAACAGCCCGAGCCCGGGCAGGTCGGCCGCCGCCGCTTCCTGACCTACCTGGTCGCGGCGCCCACGCTCACCGTCGCCACCAAGTTCACCGCCGACGCGGTGGCCCCGGCCCGCGCCGAGGCCGTCGTCCCGACCCTGCCGCAGCCGGCGGAGATCCTCGACCTCGGCGACGTCCTGACGCTGTCCTGCGCGCCGACCGCCGGGATGCTCGTGCTCGAAATGACCGCCGACGGCCGGGCGCGGCTGCAGCTGCCGCGCGCCGAGGTCGGCCAGGGCATCACGACGGCGACCGCGATGCTCGTCGCCGAAGAGCTGGACCTGCCGCTCGACCGCGTCGACGTCGTGCTCTCCGACGCCCGCACCGAGCTGCTGTTCAACCAGCTCACCGGTGGCTCCAACACGATGCGCTCGCTCTACGACCCGGTCCGCGCCACCGCGGCGACCGCGCGCGCCCGGATGGTCGCCGCGGCGGGGGCGCAGTGGGGAACCGACGCCTCGCGACTGTCCACACGCGACGGCGCGGTGTGGGCGCCCGACGGGCGGAGTGCCTCCTACGGCGTCCTCGCCGGGCCCGCGTCCCGCTCGGGCCTGAGCGTCGGGGCGATCCAGCCGAAGGCCGAGTCGGCACACACGCTCGTCGGGACGCCGACCTCGCGCAAGGACGCCCGCGCGATGGTCACCGGCAAGCAGGTCTACACACTCGACCTCGACGTCCCCGGTGCCAACCCGGTGATGGTGCGGCGCCCGCCGACGATCAACGGCACCGTGCAGAAGGTCAACAACGAAGCCGCCGTCCGCGCCATGCCGGGGATCATCGACATCGCCGTCGTGAAGACCGGGGTCGCGGTGATGGCGGAGACGTTCGGCCAAGCCCTCGACGGCAAGAACGCCCTCGACGTCACGTGGGGGCCGGGCACGGTCGACGGCGAGGACAACGAGAGCATCAAGAAGAAGCTGCGGGCCGCCGCGCTGCCGTTCGTGGTGCCGCCGCTGCTGACCCAGTACGTCGACGGCGAGTTCGACTTCGCCTTCGCCAGCCACGCGCCGATGGAGTCGAACTCCGCGGTGGCCGACGTCCGCGAGGACAGCGCGACCATCTGGGCCGGGCTCAAGTCGCCGATCGTGGCCAAGCAGACCATCGCGCAGGAACTGGGCCTGCCGGAGAACAAGGTGACCGTGCACGTCCAGCAGGGCGGCGGGTCCTTCGGGCGGCGGCTGTTCTTCGACGCGGCGCTGGAAGCCGCGCACATCTCGAAGGCGATGAAGAAGCCCGTCCGGCTGATGTGGAGCCGGATCGACGACATGCGCCACGGCCGGGCGCGCGCGGCGAGCTACCACCGGATCCGCGCGACCTTCGCGCTCGGGCAGGTGCTGACGTTCGAACACCGCGTCGCGAGCGTCGAAACCGACTGGAGCCACGGCCTCGGCGAGATCCTCACGGCGTTCGCGGCGAAGCTGCCCGTCGGCGGCAACCTCAGCTTCGCGCAGACGGTGTTCCTGCTGACCGTCAAGTCGCCGTACAACTTCGGCGTCACCACGCAGCTGCTCAACGAGGTCCCGCTGAAGTTCCACACCTCGGCGTGGCGGTCGGTCTACTCGGCGAACACCCGGGGCGCCGAGGAGATCATGGTCGACGAGATCGCGGCGAAGCTCGGCAAGGACCCGGTGGCCTTCCGCCGCGAGTTCATCAAGGAGCCGCGGCAGCGCGCGGTGCTCGACAAGGTCGCCGAGCTCGGCGAGTGGGGCAAGAAGATGCCGGCCGGGTTCGCGCAGGGGATCGCGGTGCACGGCGAGTACAAGTCCTACACCGCCTGCCTGGTCGAGCTGGACGCGCGCGACCCGAAGCACCCGCGCGTCACGAAGGCGACCATCGCCGTCGACGTCGGCAAGCCGGTGAACCCGCGCGGCATCCAGGCGCAGATGCTCGGCGGCCTGACCGACGCGATCTCCACGACGCTCACCGCGGGCCTGCACATCGACCGGGGCCTGCCGCTGGAGGGCAGCTACTCGCAGTTCCACTACGCGCGGCAGAAGAACTCGCCGATGGACGTCCAGGTGCACGTCATGCCCGCGACCGGGGACATCGGCGGCGCGGGCGAGCTGGGCCTGCCGGCACCGGTCGGCGCGATCGCCAACGCCTACGCCCGGGCGACCGGGATCAAGCCCCGCAGCTTCCCGATCACCTTCCCGGTCGACTTCGACCCGTTCCCGCGCTGAGGAGAGCCATGCCGAACTACACCTTCGTGGTGAACGGGAAGACCGTCACCGTCGACGCGCCCGCCGACCTGCCGATGCTGTGGGCGCTGCGCGACAAGCTCAAGGTCCGCGGGCCGAAGTACGGCTGCGGCATCAACGTCTGCAAGGCCTGCACCAGCCACCTCGACGGCGAGGCGTTCAACCCCTGCGTCACGCCGGTGTCGGAGTGCGCCGGGCGCGAGGTCACCACGATCGAGGGTCTGGCCGACGGCGACGAGCTGCACCCGGTCCAGGAGGCCTGGCTGGAGCAGGACGTCGCCCAGTGCGGCTACTGCCAGCCGGGCCAGATCATGGCGGCGGTCGCGCTGCTGAAGAAGACGAAGAACCCGACGGACGCCGACATCGACGCCATCCAGAACGTCTGCCGCTGCGGCACCTACTTCCGGATCCGGGAGGCGATCAAGAGCGCGGCCGCCAAGATGGCCTGACGCGGATGCGGAGGTTCCACAAAAGAACCTCCGCATCCGCGGTTCTTGTAGCAAGTTCACCCGAACGTGGTGGCCCCGGTGGGGTTGGATGTCGGTCTCGGACCTCGACGGAGAGGCCGGGGACCGGAGGCCACCATGCACTACCAGGCGCTTCTGTCCGACGGGCTCGCCCCGCGCGTCGCCGTCCTCGCCACCGAGGTCGAGCGGAAGCTGCCGGAACTCGTCGAGAGCACGGTCCGGCAGATCCGCGCCGAAATGCCGGTCTACGCCGATGCCCGGTTCGTCACGCACGCCGAGCTGCGGAACTCGGTGCGCGCCAACCTCGAGCACGTGATGCGCACGCTGCGCGGCTCGGACGTGCCCGACCTGTCCCAGGCCCGCGCGACCGGCCGGGCCCGCGCCCTGCAGGGCGCGCCGCTGCCGGAACTGCTGCGCGCCTACCGGATCGGGCTCACCGAGGTCTGGCACCGGTTCGTCGAGCTGACCGCCGGTGCGCAGGACCTCGCCGGCCTGGTCGCGGCGACCACGGCGATCTGGGCGCTGATCGACGACCTGGCCGAAGCCCTCACCACGGCCTACCGCGACACGACGGCGGAGGTCATGGTGGCGCACCAGAACCGGCGTTCGGCGCTGGTGGAGGCCCTGTTCGCGGGCGGCGCGGCGACCGAGGGGACGCTCTGGGACATCGCCCGCGTGCTCGACCTGTCCCTGGACGGCACGTTCGTCGTCGTCGCGGCGGAGACCCCGCGGCTGGGCCACGAACCGCTCCCGCAGATCGAGGCCCGGTTGCGCGCGGCCCAGCACGCCTCGGCGTGGCGGCTCACCCCGGACCTGCAGGTGGGGGTGGTGTCCCTGCGCGACCCCGCCGCGGCTTCGGCGATCGTGGCGCTGGTCCGCGAGCACCCGGTGGGCCGCGTCGGGATGAGCCCGGTGTTCACCGGCCTCGGCAACACGGCCCGCGCGCTGCACCTGGCGCGGGTGGCGCTGTCGAGCATGACGCCGGGGACGCCGGGGCTGGTCCAGTTCACCGAATCCCCGCTGGCCGGCCTGGTGGCGAGTGCCCCGGAGGCCTCGGTGCAGCTGGCCCACCACGTCCTCCAGCCGGTCCTCGACCTGCCGGGTGACGACCGCAACGTGCTCCTGTTGACGCTGCGCGCCTGGTTCGACTGCCAGGGGTCGACGAAGCTGACGTCGGAGCGGATGTTCTGCCACCCCAACACGATCCGCCACCGCCTGAAGAGGATCACCGAAGAGCTGGGGAGGTCGCTGACGAACCCGGCGGACATCGCCGAGCTGGGCGCGGCGCTGCGGGCGTTGAACCTCTTCCCGGACGCGACCCACCTGCCGGCCCCGCGTTAGCGCACCCCGGGCCCGTACCGCCGGGCCATCCCGGTGAGCCACTCGCGGCCGACCGGGTTCGCCGTGTGGACGCGCACCTCCGCCGGCCAGCGGTCGTGCTCGCACAGCCAGAGGACGACCGGGCGGGTCGTGTCGTCGCCGCCGAGGTCGTGGTCCAGCGAGATGGCGGCGAACTCGCCCGCCGCGAGCAGCGCGATCGCCTCCGTGCTCGACTTCGCCCAGGTCCAGCCGTCCGGGGCCGGGCGCAGGTCGTCCACCCAGAGTCGCTCGGTCACCTCGTCAACCTAACGGCCGTGGCCGGGTGACCGGCGTCACGCGCGCACTTTGTCACGGGTGGCGGGCCTCCGGTGTCTCGTGGTCGATCGGATGCCTTCAGCAGAACGGAAAACGCCATGAGCAAGGTCTGGTTCGTCACGGGGTCGTCCCGCGGTTTGGGCCGCCGGTTCGTCGAAGCCGCCCTCGGCCGCGGCGACCGGGTGGCCGCCACGGCACGGTCCACCGAAAGCTTCGGCGAGCTCGTCGCCACCTACGGCGACGCGGTCCTGCCGCTGGCGATGGACGTCACCGACAAGGCCGCCGTCTTCGAGACCGTGAAGCGCGCAGCCGAGCACTTCGGGCGGCTGGACGTCGTCGTGAACAACGCCGGCTACGCGCAGATCGGCGCCATCGAAGAGCTGACCGAGCAGGAGCTGCGCGCGCAGCTGGAGACCAACGTCTTCGGCCCGCTGTGGGTCATCCAGGCCGCCCTGCCGGTGCTGCGCGAACAGGGAGCCGGCCACTTCATCCAGCTGTCGTCGGCGGCAGGGCTGATCGCGATGCCGCTCGGCGGGGCGTACCAGGCGTCCCGGTGGGCGATCGAAGCGCTGAACGAAACCCTGGCCCGGGAGGTCGCCGACTTCGGCGTCAAGGTGACGATCATCGAGCCGGGCGGCTACGCCACCCGCGACGGCAAGAACCCGGACCCCCTCGCCAACGGCCACGTCGCCGTGACCAGCCCGGTCTACGACGGACTCCGCAGCCGGCTCGCCGAGGTGGCGGGCAAGCAGCCGGCGGGCGACCCGGCGGCGGCGGCCCAGGCCCTGCTCAAGATCGTCGACACGCCCAACCCGCCCCTGCGAGTGCTGTTCGGCCAGGGCTTCCACCCGATGATCCGCCAGGCGTACGCGGACCGGCTCGCGACCTGGGACGAATGGCAGCACCTGTCGGCGGAGGCCCAGGGCGCTCCCGCCGGAATTGTCGGTGGTCCCCGGTAGAGTGGAAACCGGGGGGCGCCCCCGCGGGCCGGCCGTCGGAGGAAGCTCGCCAGGCCCGGTCGGCGAGCGGTTCACGCCGCCAGCAGCTCGCGGGTGCGGGCCTGCTCCTCCGCCGAGCCGATCGGGATCACCAGCAGCTCCGTCGCGCCGGCGTCCTCGAGGGATTTCACCTGGCGCCGCACGGTTTCCTCGTCGCCGATGAGCACGCTGTCCGACACCCGCTCGTGGCCCTCGCGGTCGAGGATCGCCCGGTACGCCGGGATGTTCGCCGCCCCGCCGTACGTCTGTTCCACCCACGCCCGGCGTTCGTCCACTTCGGACGTCACGCAGACCAGCTGGCCGGAGACCACGCGGGACGCTCCGCCCAGCGCCGGGACCACGAACTCGCCGATCGCCCGCGGGCCCGCCCAGGTCGTGATCACGCCGTCGGCGAGCTCGCCCGCCAGCCGCGTCGACTGCGGGCTCACCGAGCCGATCAGCACCGCCGGCCGCTCCGCGCCGGGGGCGTTCACTGCGCCCGACGCCGTCAGCGATTCGCCGTGGACGTCCGCCTTTTCCCCGCGCAGCAACGGGTGCAACGCCTGGAGGTACTCGCGCAGGTGCCGGATCGGGCGGTCGTAGGAATACCCGAACTCGCCTTCGACGATGAACCGGTGGCTCAGCCCGAGGCCGAGGTGGACGGGCACCCCGGCCGCCGCCTGGACCGTCAGTGCCTGCGCGGCCATGGTGAGCGGGTGCCGCGAGTACGTCGGCACGACGCAGGTCCCCAAGGCGAGCCCGGGGGCTGCCGCGGCGAGCGCCGGCAGCGCCGTGAGCGCGTCCCACCCGCCGCGCTGCGCCACCCAGAGCGTCCTGTAGCCGAGCTTCGCCGCTTCGCGGGCTTGAGCCGTCATGGCGTCGAAGCCGACACCGAGCTCGTCGATCAGGATTCCGGTGCGCACGGGTCCTCCCAGGTGGTCAGTAGGCGCGTTCGAGCTGTTTGCGGTCGAGCGCGACGGCTTCGGTGAACAGCGTCAGTGCCCGCGGCGCCACCTCGCGCAGTTGCCTCGTCGACACGGCGAGCGGCTCGAAGGCGTGCGCGACGGTGTCGGCGATCAGCGCCGGCTCGGGTGGCGGGGAGGCGCCGAGGAACCCGTTCAGCACGGCCTGGAAAGCGACGACGAGCTCGCGCACCGGCCGGTCCGTGCGGAGCAGGTCGTTGGCGGCCAGCAGGTCCAGGTACTCGACGAAGGCTTCCGCGTGCCGCGGGTCGAGTTTTCCGTGCAGCTTGGGCAGCAGCTTGCCGAGCGTCTCGGCGTCGTCGGCGTACCCGGCCCGCAGCAGCGGGCGCTTCAGCACGTTGGCGTACTGGATCTCGGTCAGCCGCGAAAGCCGCACGCTGAGCGGGTCGGCCGCGATCGTCGCCACGAGCTCTTCGAGCACCCCGACCGACTCGCGGAGCAGGACCGCCAGGAACAGCTCTTCACGGTTCTTCCAGTGCAGGTAGACGGTGCCCTTGCCGACGTCCGCCCGCTCGGCGACGTCCTCGATGGTCGTGCGCCGGTAGCCGACCCGCAGGAGCAGGTCGGCGGCGGCGTCGAGGATGCGCCCGGCCCGTTCGGCTCGGTCTTCGGCAGGAGGCACGCCGAAATCATATGACCAAATTTCTCATTTGGTCAAACGTCGAGCGAGCACGACCCGGGTTCGAGGCCGTGCTCGCGTCGCGCCGGGTCAGGAGTCGGACGAACGCTTCCAGAGGTTGATGTCCGCGTCCGTCGCGTGGCCGTCGATCTCCGTCAGCTCCTCGGACGAGAACTCGAGATTGCCGAGCGCGCCGACGTTGTCCTCGAGCTGCTTCACGCTGCTCGCGCCGATCAGCACCGACGTCACCCGGCTGTCGCGCAACGCCCAGGCCAGCGCGAGCTGCGCCAGCGACTGCCCGCGGCGGCCGGCGATGTCGTTCAGCGCGCGGACCCGGCCGAGCCGGTTCTCGTCGAGGGTGTCCGGGTCCAGCGACTTGCCCTGCGCCGCGCGCGAATCCTCCGGGACGCCCTTCAGGTACCGGTCGGTCAGCAGGCCCTGCGCCAGCGGGGAGAACGCGATGCATCCGGCGCCCGCTTCTTCGAGGGTGTCGAGGAGCCCGTCCGCTTCGATCCAGCGGTTGAGCATCGAATACGACGGCTGGTGGATCAGCAGCGGCGTGCCGAGCTCGCGCAGCAGCCGCGCGGCCTCGGCCGTCCGCTCCGAGCTGTAGGACGAGATCCCGACATACAGCGCTTTCCCGGCGCGGACGGCCGCGTCGAGCGCTCCCACCGTCTCCTCCAGGGGCGTCTCGGGGTCGAACCGGTGCGAGTAGAAGATGTCGACGTAGTCCAGGCCCATCCGGCCCAGCGACTGGTCCAGGGAGGACAGCAGGTACTTGCGGGAGCCCCACTCGCCGTACGGGCCGGGCCACATGTCGTAGCCCGCCTTCGTGGAGATCACCAGCTCGTCGCGGTACGGCCGGAAGTCGGTGGCCAGCAGCCGCCCGAAGTTCTCCTCCGCCGAGCCGTACGGCGGGCCGTAGTTGTTGGCCAGGTCGAAGTGGGTGATGCCCAGGTCGAACGCGCGGCGGGTGATCGCGCGCTGGGTCTCCAGGGGTTTGTCGTGGCCGAAGTTGTGCCACAGCCCGAGGGAGATCGCGGGCAGCTTGAGCCCGGAGCGCCCGCAGCGCCGGTAGGGGATCGAGTCGTAGCGGCCGGAAGCGGCGAGGTAGGTCACGCGGCCGATGCTAGCCCGCTCTTCGGGTACGCTCCTGGTGAGCGACCGCTTAGGAGGCACGTGGTGGGCACCGGATTCTTCACCTCCGTCGACGACGTGTCGGCCAAGCTGGCCGAAGCCGGCTACCTGGCCTCGACGGCGGTGGCAACCACGGTGTTCCTCGCCGACCGGCTCGGCAAGCCGCTGCTGGTCGAGGGCCCGGCCGGGGTCGGCAAGACCGAGCTCGCCAAGGCCGTCGCCCAGGTCAGCGGCTCGCGGCTGGTACGCCTGCAGTGCTACGAGGGCATCGACGAGGCCCGCGCGCTGTACGAGTGGAACCACGCGAAGCAGCTGCTGCGGATCACCGCCGGCCGCGACGAGACGTGGGAGCAGGCCCGCACCGACATCTTCGGCGAGGAGTTCCTGCTGCGCCGCCCGCTGCTCACCGCGATCTCCTCGGACGAGCCGACCGTGCTGCTGATCGACGAGACCGACAAGGCCGACATGGAGGTCGAGGGCCTCCTGCTCGAGGTGCTCGGCGACTTCCAGGTCACCGTGCCCGAGCTCGGCACGATCACCGCCACGCGCGCGCCGTTCGCCGTGCTGACGTCCAACGCCACCCGCGAGCTGTCCGAGGCGCTGCGCCGCCGGTGCCTGTTCCTGCACATCGACTTCCCCGAAGAGGACCTCGAGCGCGACATCGTCCGGCTCAAGGTCCCCGGGATCGACGCCGCTCTCGCCGATTCCGTCGTCCGGGTGATCGCCGCGCTGCGCGCGATGGACCTGCGCAAGCTGCCGTCGGTCGCGGAGACCATCGACTGGGCGCGCACCCTGCTCGCGCTCGGGGCGTCGACGCTGGACGAGCGGGTCGTGCGCGAGAGCCTCGGCGTCGTGCTCAAGCACCAGGACGACATCGCCAAGGCGGGCGCCGGCCTGCGGCTCGAACAGGTCCTGGACGCGTCGTGACCGGCGGCGTGCCGGAGCGGCTCGCGGCGTTCGTCAAGGCACTGCGCGCCCAGGGCATCCCGGCCGGGCCCGCCGAGACCGTCGACGCCGCCGCCGCGCTGGAGGTCCTCGGGATGGACGACCGTGCGCTCGTCCGTGAGGGCCTAGCCGCGGCCCTGGTCCGCCGCGGCGGGCAGCGGGCGGTCTTCGACGCCGCGTTCGACCTCTACTTCCCGGCGGGCATCGGCGCGCCCGAGCGGGCCCGCGAAGACCAGCCGACGACGCTGGAGGAGCTGCGCGAAGAGCTGGCCGCCGCGCTCGCCGACGGTGACCAGCAGGCGCTGGCGCAGCTCGCCGGGCTCGCCGTCGACATGCTGGGCCAGTACGGCTCGGCGTCCGGGCCGGGCGGCGGCTTCTCCGCCCACCAGACCCTGGAACGGCTGCAGCCGCAGACGCTGATCGCGCGGGTGCTGGCCGCGGTCCGCGGCGGCGGCGCCCGCGGCGAGTTTCCCGACCGGCTCGACCGCGACGAGATCCGCCGCCGCGTCGAGGGCTTCCGCGGGCAGGTCCGCACCGAGGCGCGCCGCCGGGCGGCCGAAGTCCGCGGCCGCGAGCGCGTCGCCAAGCACGCGATCGCCCCGTCGCCCGATCGGGTCGACTTCCTCATCGCGAGCCGCAACCAGCTCGCCGAGCTCCGGCGGACGATCCAGCCGCTGTCCCGCAAGCTGGCGACGCGCCTGGCCGCGCGCCGCCGCCGGCGGACGCGGGGCCAGATCGACCTGCGCCGCACGCTGCGCCGGTCCCTTTCGACCGGCGGGGTGCCGCTGCGCCCGGCGTACCGCCACCGGCGGCCCGGGCGGCCGGAAATCGTGCTGCTGTGCGACCTTTCCGGGTCGGTGGCCGGGTTCGCGAACTTCACCATGCTGCTGGTGCAGGCGCTGCGCGACCAGTTCAGCAAGATCCGCGTGTTCGCGTTCGTCGACAGCGCCGACGAGGTCACCCACCTGGTCACCACGGGCGCGGCCGACCCCGAGCACCTGGGCGCGCGCATGCTGTCCGAAGCGGCGCTGGTGCGCTGGGACGGCCACAGCGACTACGGCGGCTCGCTGCGCCAGTTCACCGAGAACTGGCTGGACGCGGTCGGCCCCCGGACGTCGGTGCTGATCCTCGGCGACGCCCGCACCAACGGCGGCGACCCGAACCTCGACGCGGTCCGCGAGATCAAGGCCCGCGCCCGGCACGTCTACTGGCTCAACCCGGAACGGCGGTCGCTGTGGTCCACGGGGGACTCGGCGGCGCTGGAGTACGCCGAGGTCGTGGAGATGCACGAGTGCCGCACGGTGCACCAGCTCGGCACGCTGGTCACCCGCCTGCTGCCGGTGTGAGCCAGGCGTCGATGTCACGCAGCATGGCCTTCTTGGTCGCTTCGGGCGCGAAGGACGCCCTGACGCTCGCGCGGGCGAACTCCGCCATCGTCGTGTCGTCGTAGCCGAAAGCCCGCTGCACCCGGGCGTACTCCCCGGCCAGCGCGGCGCCGGTGACCGATGGGACGTCGGTGTTGAGCGTGACCGTCAGGCCCGCCTCGAGCAGGCGGGGGAGCGGGTGCTCGGGCAGCGACGGGACCAGGCCCAGCGTCACGTTCGACGACGGGCACACCTCCAAGGCGAGCCCCCGGTCGCGCACCTCGGCGACCAGCGACGGGTCGTCGAGGACGCGGATGCCGTGGCCGAGCCGTTCCGTGCGGCCGACGTCGAGGGCTTCGCGGATGCTGTCGGGCCCGGCGTCTTCGCCGGTGTGGTGGAGCAGGTGGATCCCGGCCGCGCGGGCCTTCTCGAAGAGCGTGGCGAACGGCTGCAGTGAGTGGTTTTCCTCGCCCGCCATGCCGATCGCGAAGACTTCGTCGTACTTCAGCGCCAGTTCGAGGGTGCGTTCGGCCCGCTCGACCGACCGGCGCCGGGAGTGGTCGAGCAGCAGCCGCCACTCCAGATCATCGCTCTGCGACAGTCCTTTGAGGACGGATTGCAGCGGCATTTCGAGGTCGCCCAGGCGTTCCCCGTGTGAGGCCGCGGTGAAGGTGACTTCGGCGTAGCGCGTGCCTTGGGCGGCTTCGTCCTCGCAGTACTCGCGCGCGATGCGTTCGAAGTCTTCGGGACGCCGCAGGCACGACCGGATGAGCGCGTTGTAGTCGGCGAAGGCGCGGAAGCCGTCGAACACCGGAGGTTCGCCCGGGACGTCGACGCCGTTCGCCTCGCCGAGCTCACGCAGCGTGGCCGGGCGGATCGTGCTCTCCAGGTGGACGTGCAGGTGGGCCTTCGGCAGGGCGGCCAGGTCGCGCATGATCGCGAGCCTAGGCCCGGCCGGCGGCCTTCCGCGCGGCATTTTCCGGGGCCGGGCGCGGCGGGCTCAGGTTTTGGGCCTCGTCACACGGGGAACCTCCGGGTGGTTCGTCCGCGTTGTCAGGATGACCGCAACCGACGAGGGAGGGCCACCGTGCCTCTGATGAAGAAGCTGACCATGCTGGCCGGCGCCGCCGGTGCGGCCCGTGCGTACGCCAAGAAGAACCCCGAAAAGGTGAACCAGGCCGTCGGGAAGGCCGCGAAGTTCGTCGACGACAAGACCAAGGGCAAGTACCACCAGCAGATCGCCGGCGCGGTCCGCAAGGTCAACTCGGTGACCGGCCAGCCGGGCCACCCGGGCCAGGCCACCGGCCGGTAGGTCACGCTCCGGTCAGGACCTCCAGGAGCCCCGCGCCGTACTTGGCGAGCTTGTTCTCGCCGACGCCGCTCACCGTGCCCAGATCCGCCAGCGACGCCGGCCGTTGCGTGGCGATCTGGCGCAGGGTCGCGTCGTGGAAGACGACGTAGGCGGGCACGCCCTGTTCCTTCGCGACACCGGCGCGCCAGGCCCGCAGGCGTTCGAACAGCGGGGCCGCCTCCGCGGGCATCTCGACCGCGGCGGCGGCCTTCCGCGTGTTGCGCACCTTCGCGGCGGCGACGCGCTCGGGTTCGCGGCGCAGCAGCACCTGGCGATCGCCGCCGAGCACCTCCGCGCTCGTTTCGGTGAGCACGAGCGAGCCGTAGTCGCCTTCGACGGCGAGCAGGCCCTGCGCGAGCAGCTGCCGCACCACCGCACGCCACTCCGGCTCGCGCAGCTCGGTGCCGATGCCGAACGTCTTCAGCGTGTCGTGCTGGAACTGCGTGACCTTCGGCGTGGACTTGCCGAGCAGGATGTCGATGATCTGGCCGGCGCCGAACTTCTGGCGCCGCTCGTTGCGCAACCGCACGACCGTCGACAGCAGCTTCTGCGCCGGGATCGTGCCGTCCCACTTCTCCGGCGGGTTCAGGCACGTGTCGCAGTTGCCGCACGGCCCGGCCGCCTGCCCGAAGTAGTTCAGGATCTGCACGCGGCGGCACTCGACCGTTTCGCACAGCGCGAGCATCGCGTTCAGGTGCGCGGCCAGCCGCCGCCGGTGCGCTTCGTCGCCTTCGGACGTGTCGATCATCTTGCGCTGCTGGACGACGTCCTGCAGCCCGTACGCGAGCCAGGCCGTCGACGGCAGGCCGTCGCGGCCCGCGCGGCCGGTTTCCTGGTAATAGCCCTCCACCGACTTCGGCAGGTCGAGGTGCGCGACGAACCGGACGTCCGGTTTGTCGATGCCCATCCCGAACGCGATCGTCGCGACCACGATCAGCCCGTCCTCGCGCAGGAACCGGGACTGGTGCTTCGCGCGGGTGCGCGCGTCGAGCCCCGCGTGGTAGGGCACCGCCGGAATCCCGTTCTGCACCAGGAACTCCGCGGTCTTCTCGACGGAGTTGCGGGACAGGCAGTAGACGATCCCCGCGTCACCCTGGTGCTCGGTCCGCAGCAGTTCGAGCAGCTGCCGCTGCGGCGAGTTCTTGCCGACGATCCGGTACTGGATGTTCGGCCGGTCGAAGCTCGCGACGAAGTGCCGGGCCTCGTCGAGGTTCAGCCGGGCCGCGATCTCCTTGTGCGTGGCCTCGGTCGCGGTCGCCGTCAGCGCGATCCGCGGCACGTCCGGCCACCGCTCGTGCAGCGCGGAGAGCTGGAGGTAGTCGGGCCGGAAGTCGTGGCCCCACTGGGCGACGCAGTGCGCTTCGTCGATCGCGAACAGCGAGATCTTGCCGCGGTCGAGCAGCCGCACGGTGGATTCCACCGAAAGCCGTTCCGGCGCCAGGTAGAGGAGGTCGAGCTCGCCGTTGAGGAACGCCGACTCCACCTCCTGCCGCGCCAGGTAGTCCTGGGTGGAGTTGAGGAAACCGGCGCGGACGCCGGCGTTCCGCAGCGCGTCCACCTGGTCCTGCATCAGCGCGATCAGCGGCGAGACGACCACGCCCACGCCGGGCCGCACGAGCGCGGGAATCTGGTAGCACAACGACTTCCCGCCGCCGGTGGGCATCAGCACGAGCGCGTCGCCGCCGGCGATCACGTGCTCGACGATCGCCGCCTGGTCGCCGCGGAAGCTGTCGTAGCCGAACACGCGCCGGAGGGTCTCCAGCGCGTCGGACGCGGGTGCGAGGTCGGTCTCTGCCACCCGCCCGACTATAGAGCGGGGGTCCGACAGTTCCGGCCCGGCCCGCCGCGGGGTGCCAGAATGGGCGGGTGCAGCACTGGCCCGTTCCCGACCTCACCGCGTATTTCACCGGCGTCTGGCGCCTGGAGCGGGAAATCCGCACCGCGGACGGCGACCCGGCGGGCGAGGTGACCGGGACGGCCACCTTCAGCGAAACCGAAGGCGTCCTCGTCTACCACGAGGAGGGCGAGCTGCGGCTCGGCGGCCACGTCGGGCCGGTCACCCGGACCCTGCACTACCGCCTAGGGAAACCCGGCCGGGCGGCGGTCCACTTCGACCACGGGGGCTTCTTCCACGACCTCGACCTGCGCGAAGGCCACTGGACGGCCGACCACCCCTGCCGCGCCGACCTGTACCGCGGCGAGTACCGGGTGACCGGCGCCGCGCGGTGGCGGCAGGAGTGGGCGGTGCGCGGGCCGGCGAAGGACCACGTGATCGTCAGCCGGTTCACCCGCTAGACGATGCCGCCGTTGGCGCGCAGCACCTGGCCGTTCACCCAGCGCGCCGGGCCGGCGAGGAACGCGACGACCTCGGCGATGTCCTCCGGCTGCCCGAGCCGCTCCAGCGGCGGCTGCTGGGCCATCCGGGCGATGGTCTCCTCGTCCTTGCCGTCGAGGAACAGCGCGGTCGCGGTCGGGCCGGGCGCGACGGTGTTCACGGTGATGTCGCGGCCGCGCAGCTCGCGCGCCAGGATCATGGTGATCGCCTCGACCGCGCCCTTCGTGGCGTTGTAGACGCCGTAGCCGGGCAGGTTCAGGCCCAGCACCGACGTCGAGGTGGTGATCACCGCGCCGCCGTCGCGGACCCGCCGCGCGGCCTGCTGGGCCACCGCGAACGTGCCGCGGATGTTGGTGCGGTGCACCCGGTCCAGGACGTCGAAATCGGTGTCGGCGATCGGAGTCGGCGGGTTCATCACGCCGGCCAGGTGCGCGACGACGTCCACGCCGCCGTAGGTGCGTTCCGCGGTGTCGAACAGTTCCGCGACCGCGGCCGGGTCGGCCACGTCGGCGCGGACGGCGATCGCCCGGCCACCGGCCGTCGTGATGGCGTCGACCGCGGCCTGCGCCTCCTTCTCGTTGCCGGCGTAGTTGACGACGACCGCCATGCCGTCGGCGGCCAGGCGCTCGGCGACCTGGCGGCCGATGCCGCGGGAGCCGCCGGTGACGATCGCGACGCGGGAGTCAGCAGGGGTGCTCATTGATTCCTTCTTCCGGTTCGTTCCACTCGGTCTGTTATCGATGATACTACTCCGTCGGTAACGCTGCTAGCCACGCGGTGTCACCGCCGTCACCTCCCCGCGGCGGGGCGGGGGCATCCGGCCGTATCGACAGGGCCGGACGGCCGAATCCCGAGGTCAGGCGGCCCCTGCCCGTTTTCGGCCGCGCTAATCAGGGAACACCGCTCGCATCGGGGGCTTGACATCCTTGAAGGAGTTTGAGCGATGCCCACATGGCTGATCGTCTTGATCGTCGTCGTGGCCGTCGCGGTGCTCGGCGCCGTGATCTGGCTGGTGACGCAGGAAATGCAACGAAAACGGCTGCAGCAGCGGTTCGGTCCCGAGTACGACCGCACGGTCGCGGAGAAGGACAGCCCCCGTGCCGCGCAGCGCGAACTCGCCGAGCGGGAACGCCGGCACAAGGAGCTCGACATCCGGCCGCTTTCGGCGTCGGCGCGCGAGCGCTACGCCCGGGAATGGGCGCAGGTGCAGGAAAAGTTCGTCGACCAGCCGTCCGCCGCGGTCGCCGAGGCCGAGCAGCTGCTGAACGCGCTGATGGCCGAACGCGGGTACCCGACCGAGGGCTACGAGCAGCAGGTGGCCGACCTTTCCGTGCGGCACGCCAAGACCCTCGAGCACTACCGCGCCGCGCACACCACGCAGCAGAAGCGCGACGGAGCGTCCACTGAGGACCTGCGCGACGCGATGGTGCGCTACCGCACCGTGTTCGAGGACCTGCTCACCGACGGCGCCGACGACGAGCAGCACCACGACCGCCACGAGCACGACGAGCGCCGCAACGGACACGACCACAGCGGTCGCGAACACGGTGACCATGACCGCGACACCGAGCGACGGGACACCGACCGTCACGAGACCGAGCGCCAGGCGTCCGCGACCCCGCGGACCGAGTCGAATGGAGGACGCTGACCATGACCGATCACCTGACGCGGCACGACGCCGAGGACGACCGCGACCTGGCCGGCCGCGAGGACGACCGCGAGGCCTACACCGGTGACCGCACCACCGGCGTCCCCGGCCAGGACCGGGCCGACTTCCGCGAGCCGGGCGACGACCAGAACCTGAGCACCGCCGACCTGGCCTCGGCCGGCCACCACGACGCCACCACCGCCGAGGAATCGGGCGGGGACGTGGAAGCGCCCGCCGAATCCGGCGGCGACGTCGAGACGCCCGCTGCCTCGGGCGGTGACGTCGAAACCCCGGCCGCTTCGGGCGGCGACGTCGAGACGCCGGCGCTGATCGACGAGGAGAAGGTCACCGGCTTCCGCGACCGCTGGCAGAACGTCCAGACCGGCTTCGTCGACGACCCGAAGCAGGCCGTCCAGCAGGCCGACGAGCTCGTCGCCGCCGTGATCAGCGCGCTGGCCACCACGTTCGCCGAGCACAAGAGCGAGCTGGAAGCCCAGTGGCAGCAGGGTGAACCGGCCACCGAGGAGCTGCGGATCGCGCTGCGCCGCTACCGCTCGTTCTTCGACCAGCTGCTGCCGCGGTAGCGGACGCCGTTTGCCGGCGGGCATGATCGGGTAGGTCTGCGCAGGGAAGAAGTCGGCAAACGGGAGGCAGCCGGATGAACGTGGCCGATCTGCTCGTCGAAGGGTTCAGCCGGGTCCAGGGCACGGTGCGCTCCGCGGTGGACGGACTCACCGCGGAGCAGCTCGGGACCCGGCCGGACGGCGAGGGTAACTCGATCGCCTGGCTGGTGTGGCACCTGACCCGGGTCCAGGACGACCACGTCGCCGACGTGGCCGGCACCGAGCAGGTCTGGACCGGCCAGGACTGGCTGTCGCGGTTCGGCCTCCCGTTCCCGGCCGGGGACACCGGGTACGGCCACCGCCCGGCCGACGTCGAAGCGGTCCGCGTCGACGACCCGGGCCTGCTCACCGGCTACTACGACGCCGTGCACGAGCAGACCGTCCGGTACCTGGAAGGGCTCGGCGAGCCGGACCTCGACCGGATCGTCGACGAGGCCTGGGACCCGCCGGTGACCCTGGGCGTGCGCCTGATCAGCGTCCTCGACGACGACATCCAGCACGCCGGGCAGGCGATGTATGTGCGCGGCCTGCTGAAGCGCGGCTAGCTCAACAAGCTTCGTAACCGTCCTCGCGGTGATCGGCGAGGCGCTGCGGCCCCGGGCCGTCGGCGCCGAGCCGGTCGCCGGGGTTGGCGAGCCGGCACTTGGCCAGGGACATGCAGCCGCAGCCGATGCAGTCGTCGAGCTGGTCGCGCAGCTGTTCCAGCTGCCGGATCCGCGCGTTCAGGTCGTCCTGCCAGCAGCGCGAGATCCGGGCCCAGTCGGCGCGGGTGGGCGTGCGGTCGTCGGAGAGCAGGCCGAGCACTTCCCGGATCTTCGACAGCGGCATCCCGACCCGCTGGGACATCCGGATGAACGTCACCCGCCGCAGCGTGTCCCGGCGGTAGCGCCGCTGGTTGCCCGCGGTGCGGCGGCTGTGGATGAGGCCTTCGTCCTCGTAGAAGCGCAGGGCCGACGCGGGTACTCCGCTGCGCCGGGAGAGTTCGCCGACCGTCAGGTCCGGCAGCGACGGGGCCGGGGCGTCCACCATGGCGCACAGCCAACCACAGCGGCACGCTTGACTTCAAGCCAACTTGAAGTTCCATCCTCGTGCGGAAGGCAACAACGCCTGCGTGTCGAGGAGGAAGTGTGTCGGAAGCGCCGATCCGGGTCGCGGTGATCGTGGGAAGTGTCCGGGAAGGACGGTTCGGGCCGGTGGTGGCGAACTGGCTCGCGGGTGTCGCGGACGCGCACGGCGGCTTCGAAGCCGACGTCGTCGACCTCGCCGAGCCCGACCTCCCGCTCGTGATGCCGGCCTTCGGGGCCACGCCGTCCGCGGAGGTCGTCGCCGAGGTCGCGAAGGTGGCTCCGCGGCTCGAAGCCGCCGACGCCTTCGTCGTCGTCACCCCGGAGTACAACCACAGCTACCCGGCTTCGCTCAAGAACGCCATCGACTGGCACCGGCCCGAATGGCGGGCCAAGCCGGTCGCTTTCGTGTCCTACGGCGGGATTTCCGGTGGGTTGCGCGCGGTCGAGCACCTGCGGGCGGTCTTCGCGGAGCTGCACGCGGTGACCATCCGCGAGACCGTCAGCTTCCACGGCGCCCAGACGCGGTTCGGCGACGACGGCCTGCCGAACGACGACGCGGCGGGCGTCGCGGCGAAGGCGATGCTCGACCAGCTGGGCTGGTGGGCGCGATCGCTGGCCGAGGCCCGGGCGGCGCGGCCGTACCCCGGCTGAGGCGCCAAGACGTCATGTCGACATCGGCTGTCACGCCTGGCAGGTCTGGTACGGCAGCCGGATGTCGGGGCCGGACAGGCCGATGGTGACGTACCCGCCTTGGGTGGCCAGCGCCGCGAAGGCGGTGCAGACCAGCTGGTTGATCCCGGCGGCGGAGATCGGCTGCAGCGGGAACGGGACGGTGATCGTCGGCGGCGAGCCGGGGGTGAAGGTGATCGCGCCGGACCGGCGGGGCAGCTCGGTCGTGTACCCGCCGGCCAGCTCGTCGGCCGACGGCCCGTCCAGCAGCATCGTCAGGGTGGCCTCGACGCCGACGGGCCCGCTGCCCGGCCGGGATATCGGCGACAGCCGGTCGTCGAGGACGAAGTAGAGGATCACGTCGGTGCCGCGGCCGTCGTCCGCCGGGCTCCGCAGGGTCGGCGCCGGCCCCGCCCCGAGCACCGGCGTCGGCTTGATCCCGCACGCGCTCACCAGCAGCAGCACCGCGAAGACGGCGAGTTTCTTCACCACGCCTCCCGGGGCACGCGAAGCTCGAACCGGGCGCCGGTGCCGGTGTTGGCGGCGACGATGTCCCCGCCGTGCAGCCGCGCGTTCTCCCGCGCGATCGACAGCCCGAGGCCGCTGCCCTCGGACCGGGCACGGGCGGTGTCGGCCTTGGTGAAGCGGTCGAAGACCCGCGGGAGGACGTCGGCCGGGATCCCGGGCCCGTGGTCGGTGACGGTGAGCACGACGTCGCCGCCTTCCTGCCGCAGCACCACTTCGACCGGCGGGGCGCCGTGCCGCAGCGCGTTGCCGGCCAGGTTCGCCACGACGATGTCGAGCCGCCGCCGGTCGAGCCGCGCGGTGATCCCGGACGGCAGGTCGGCGGTCAGCTCGGCGCCGGGCTCCCAGCCGCGCGCGGCGAGGGTGTCGCCGATCGCCGCGGCGACGTCCAGCTCCTCCCGGCGCAGTTCGGCCCGGCCGGCGTCGAAGCGGGAGATCTCGATCAGGTCCTGCACCAGCCGGGTCAGCCGCCGCGTTTCGGCCGACACCAGCCGCGCCGCGACCGCGGTGTCGGGCGGCAGCTGCTCGGCGTCCTCGTCGAGGACGTCGGTGACCGCGTTCATCGCCGCCAGCGGCGTGCGCAGTTCGTGGGAGACGTCGGCGACGAACCGCCGCGCGTCGGCCTCCATCGCGCGCAGGGTGCCGACCGTGCGCTCCAGCTCCGCGGCGGTGTGGTTGAACGTCGTGACCAGCTGGGCGAGCTCGTCGGACCCCTTCGCGCGCAGCCGCACGTCGAGCCGTCCGCGGCCGAGCTGGCTGGCCGCGGTGTTCAGCGCGCGGACCGGCCGCAGCACCTGCCGCGCGGCGAGCAGCGCGACCCCGACCGCGACCGGCAGGGCGAGTGCGGAGAACAGGAAGGCGTAGCGGGCCAGCGCGTCGATCGCCTCCTGCTGGTCGGTCAGCCGCGTCATCGCGTAAACCTCGAGGCCGCTCGGCTTGCCGGTGCCGGTCTGCACCGGGACGCCGACGAAGAACAGCGGGAAGCCCTGGACGTCGACGCGCTGGAACTGGATGTTGGTGGTGGTGGCCACGGCGCGGCGCAGGTCGGCCGGCACGTCGTCGATCGACAGGCCCGAGGTCGCGTGCAGGTCCCGGTAGACGATCAGCGCGTTGCTGGACTTGAGCGCCGTCGCGAAGGCGTCGAGCGTGGCCTGCGACGGCGGCAGCGACACGGTCGGCAGGTACGCGGCGATCTGGTCGCGCAGCTTCAGCATGGTCTGGTCCTGGACGCCTTCCAGGATGGCCCGGCGCGCGAAGACGTAGCTCGCGCCGGCCGCGGTGGTGGCGCCGAGGATCATGATGACGGCGAAGGCGGCGACCAGCCGGGGCCGCAGCCCGGCGAGCCACGACCGGATCCGCGGTGCGGTCACGACCGGCCGAACCGGTAACCGAAGCCCCGGACCGTCTGCACGTACTCCGGTTTCGCCGGCACGTCCTCGATCTTCGCGCGCAGCCGCTGCACGCAGGCGTCGACGAGCCGGGAGTCCCCGAGGTAGTCGTGGTCCCACACGGCGGAGAGGATCTGCTGGCGGCTGTACACCTGCCCGGGCGTGCGCGAGAGCTCGAGCAGCAGCTTGAGCTCGGTCGGGGTCAGCGACACCGGCGCGCCGCGCTTGGTCACCTCGAGCCCGGACCGGTCGATGACGAGGTCGCCGTGCCGCTCCTCGGCCGCCGCCGGCCCGCCCGGCCGTTCGGCGGCCGAGCGGCGCAGGACGGCCCGGATCCGCGCGTCCAGCACCCGCGGCTCGACCGGCTTGGCGACATAGTCGTCCGCGCCCGCTTCGAGCCCGGCCACGACGTCGAAGTCGTCGCTGCGCGCGGTGAGCATGATGATCGGGACCGGGCCGGACGCCCGCATCCGGCGGCAGGTCTCGAAGCCGTCCATGCCGGGCAGCATCAGGTCGAGCACGACGATGTCGGGCCGGTGGTGCACGAGCACCTCGATGCCGAGCTCGCCGGATTCCGCGGTGCGCACCACGTGTCCCTGCCGGCGCAGGGCCAGCTGCAGGCCCTCCCGCACCGCCGCGTCGTCCTCTACCACCAGTACCTCGGCCACGGCGCCATTATTCGGAAAAGCGCACGTCATGGCGACCCGGGCGGATCTTGTAGCAAAACCATGACATCGCGCTGACGGGATCCCGAAGACCGCGTTCCAGACTCGGGGACATGGCAGTGATCCTCACCGACGCACCTTCCGCGACCCGCCCGGCCGGCCCCGCCTCCGTGACCCGGGCCGCGTCCCGCACGGCCGTCCTCCTCGCGGGCGCGGCCGGGTTCGCCCTCGCGTTCGTCGCGGCCTACCTGCTCTTCGTCCGCACGGAGGCCGGCCGCGGCGTCGAGAACGGCGTCGTCCGCAGCGCCCAGTCCGCGGGGACCACAGTGGACTGGGCGGACCCGCTGCGGCAGACCGACCTGGTGGTGGTGCTCGGCGGGGTGGCGGTGCTGATCGTGGCGATCGCCGTGGTCCGGCGGCGGCTGGCCCTCGGGGTGATGGCGCTGGTGCTGCTGGCCGCGCCCCTGGTGGTGGCGCAACTGCTCAAGCTGTACGTCCTGGAGCGCCCGAGCACCGGCGACCGCTTCGGCGTGGCGAGCCACAACAGCTTCCCGAGCGGGCACGTCAGCGCGGCGATGGCCGTGCTCGTGGCGCTCGCGATCGTCCTGCCCCGCCGGTTCCGGTTGACGGCCCTGGTGACGGGCAGCGCCGGCGTCGCCTGGGTCTCGGCGGCGGCGGTGGCACTGGGCTGGCACCGGTTGAGCGACACCGTCGGCGGCTGCTTGCTGGTCGCGGCGGTCACCTGCGCCGGGGCGGCGGTGGTGTCCGCCCGCCGCCCCGACGGTGACCGCGTGCCGCTGATCCCGGTGCTGACGGGTTTCCTGGCCCCGTCGGCGCTGGTGCTGGCGGGGTACGCGGTGCTTTCGACGGCGACCTCGGGAGCGGCCCAGTTCGTGGCGGCGCTGGTGCTGGCGGCGCTGGCGTCGATGGCGGTGGTGCTGCTGCTGACGGGACCGTTGCGCCGGGTGGCGTTCGACCCGGCCGAGACCCGCGTCCGCCGGCTCCGGCGGTACTGACTCCGGCTACCGCTTGCCGAGCTGGGCGAACGAGAGGTTGCTCGGCGGCCGGGCCGCCAGGACAGCCACGACCGCGACACCGGCGCAAAAGATCGAGACCGAGCACCCCCGGCCGTTCGGTTCACCGGGCCAGTTTCCCGGGATTGGCCCGCGACAGCAGGACGGCACCGCGCCTAGCGTCGCTGGGATGGACCCGAGGCTCGCCGATGACCTGCACTCCCTGCCCGATCTCCTCGACACCGCAAGCAAACTCGCGGCCGAGGCGCTCGCCGGGCTGGACCACCGGGCGGCCGCCGTCCCGCCCGTGGCCGCCGTCCCGGCGCCCCTGCCGCTCGACGGCGCCGGCGCACGCGGGGCCCTGGACGAGTTCACCCGACGCTGGGAGCCCGGCTTCGCCGCGAGCGCGGGTCCCCGGTACCTCGGTTTCGTGACCGGCGGCGCGACCCCCGCCGCGCTCGCCGGGGACTGGCTGACCGCCGCCTACGACCAGAATCCCGCCAGCGGCATGGATTCCTCGGCGCAGGACCTCGAGCGCGAGACCGTCGGCTGGCTGGCCGAGCTGTTCGGACTGGGCCCGGAGTTCTCCGGCGCGTTCGTCACCGGCGCCACGATGTCCACGGTCACCGGCCTGGCCATCGCCCGCGAATGGCTCGGCGAACGGGCCGGCGTGACCGTCTCCGACGCAGGCGCCGCCGCGCTCGGTCCCGTCACCGTGCTGTCCGGTTCGCCGCATTCGAGCGTGCTGAAGGCGTTGTCGTTCCTCGGGATGGGCCGGTCCGCGCTGCGGAGGGTGCCGGTGCTCCCGGGCCGTGAAGCCGTCGACGTCGCGAAACTCGCCGAAGCGCTCGAGACGCTCGACGGGCCCGCCGTCGTCGTCGCGAACGCCGGGACGGTCAACACCGTCGACTTCGACGACCTGCGGGCGATCGCCGACCTCAAGCGGCGGTACGACTTCTGGCTGCACGTCGACGCCGCGTTCGGCGGGTTCGCCGCGCTGGCCCCGGAACACGCGGCCCTCACCGCGGGCCTCGACCAGGCCGACTCGGTGGTCGTCGACCTGCACAAGTGGCTCAACGTGCCCTACGACTCGGCCGTCCAGTTCACCCGCCGCCGCGACCTGCAGCTGCGCGTGTTCAGCAACAACGCGGCCTACCTCGGCGAAATCGGGGAGACGCCGGACTTCCTGCACCTCACGCCGGAGAACTCGAGGCGGCTGCGCGCGCTCCCGGCCTGGTTCTCGCTCGTGGCGTACGGCCGCGCCGGGCACCGCGAGATCGTCGAGCGCTGCGTCGCGCTGGCCCGGGACCTGGGCGTGCGGATCGACGGCTCACCGCACTGGCGGTTGCTGGCGCCGGTGCGGCTCAACGTCGTCTGCTTCACCCCGGCCGGAGACGTCCCGCAGGACCGGATCGACGCGCTCGTGCAGGCCATCGCCGAGGACGGGACCACCTTCCTGACGCCGACGGTGTACGACGGCCGCCCGGCGTTGCGTGCCGCCTTCAGCAACTGGCGGACGACCGAGGCCGACGTCGAGCGGGTCTTCGCGGTGCTGGAACGCCTGGTCACGTCTTCGTGAGGGCTTGTTCCCGCGGCCCGGACCTGCCAGGGTCGGGCCGTGCCGATCTTCTCCGCGCCGGACGGAACCGCCCTCGCCGTCCACCTCGCCGGAGCCGGAGCCGAACCACCGGTGGTGTGCCTGCCCGGCGGCCCGATGCGAGCCGGCGCCTACCTCGGTGACCTCGGCGGCCTCACCACTCGCCGCCGCACCGCCGTGCTGGACCTGCGCGGCACCGGCGCCTCCGAACCGCCCGCCGATCCCGCCACCTACCGTTGCGACCGCCAGATCGAGGACGTCGAGGCCCTGCGCAAGCACCTCGGCCTCGACCGCTTCGACCTCCTGGGGCACTCGGCCGGGGCGAGCCTGGCCGTCCGGTACGCGGCCCGGTACCCCCAGCGCCTGAGCCGGCTCGCCCTGATCGCGCCGAGCCCGCGGGCCGTCGGCTTCGACGTCCCGGCCGACGAACGCCGGCGCATCATGGCCCGGCGCGCCGGCGAGCCCTGGTTCGCCGCGGCGGCCGCCGCCTACGAATCGATCGCCGCGAAGACGGCGACCCGCGCCGACTGGGCCACCTTTGCCCCGTTCTACTACGGCCGCTGGGACGAAGCGGCCCGCCGGCACCAGTCCGGCGAAGCCGGCCAGCGCAACGGGGCGGCCGCCCGGATCTACAACTCCACCGGCGCCTTCGAGCCCGGGACGACCCGCGCCGCGCTTGCGGCGGTCACCGCTCCGGTGCTCGTACTGGCCGGTGACCTGGACTGGATCGCCAGCCCGGCCGTCGCGGAGCGCTTCGCCGCCCTTTTCCCGGACGGCCGCGCCACCGTGCTGGCCGGGGCCGGGCACTACCCGTGGCTGGACGACGCGCCGGCCTTCCGGTCAGCCGTGGGCGTTTTCCTGGCCTGAGGCCGGGTTCCGGCGGGGCTTGATGCGCACGGCCGGCAACGCGGGCGCCGGCAGCCGTTCGCCCGCATAGCCCGTCACTTCGCCGAACTGGTCCGACCCGGCCTGCCAGGCTTCGCGGAACGCGACGATCTCCTCGTGGGTGCGGCCGACGAAGTTCCACCACATCAGGATCTCTTCGTCGAACGGCGTACCGCCCAGCAGCAGGAACCGGGCCGGTTCGGTGCCGCGGTTGCTCAACGTCAGGGAGCGCACCCCGGTGCCGACGTAACCCAGCTCCGCCGCCCGGACGCGGGTGCCGGCCACGACGACGTCGCCGGTGTCGACGAGGACGCCGTGCTCGAAGCCGGGATCCACGCCGAGCGACATGTGGGCGTCCGGTCCCAGCACGACTTCCGCGCCCAGCAGCGGCGTGAACGTCGGGATCGGCGACGTCCGGCCGGCCAGGGAGCCGAGGAACACGCGGATCTCGGCGCCTTCGATGCGGTTCACCGATGGGACGTAGTGGTCGAACGCCCGCGGGGTGTGCCGGTGCCGTTCGGGCAGGGCCACCCAGAGCTGCACGCCGTGCAACGTCTTGGTGGCGGCGGTCGAGACCTCGGAGTGGCAGATGCCGTTCCCGCCGGTCATCAGGTTCAGCTCGCCGGGCCGGACCAGCGCGTGTGTGCCGAGGCTGTCCCGGTGTTCGATCTCGCCGGAGAACAGCCAGCTGACGGTCTGCAACCCGGTGTGCGGGTGCGGGGCGACGTCCATCGCCCCGGGCCCGGCGACGTCGTCCGGGCCGTAGTGGTCGGCGAAGCACCACGCGCCGATCAGCGACCGCGACCGCTGGGGGAGGGTGCGCCGGACCCGCATCGCGCGCGGCCCGCCGAGGGGCACCTCCCGCGGCGTGAGGACCTCGACGGCCGGCCGGTCGGGATCGGCGGCCGCGGGCCGATCGCCGCAGGCGAGTTCGGCGGGGGCGGCCTCGGTGTTGCTCATACCGGCCACGGTAGTCGCGATGACGCCGGTGGCGCGGGTGGGCGGCGTCACGGCCCGCGGCAGCCGCTAAGCCCCCATCGGCGCGAACCGGGCGGCCCGGCGTCCCACCCGGACCGCCGTCCCGGCGAACCGCCCGTAGACCGCGGCCAGCAACCCCAGATCAACCGCCACACCCACCCCGAGCGGCCACCCGCGGCCGTCCACCCACGCCCGCACCTCCCGCTCGGCCGTCCCCACCAGTGCGACCGCGTCACCGAGCGGAGCACCGTCCCCGCCGACCAGCACCTCGCGCAGCGCCCGCGCCGCGGCCACCGCATGCCCACCCAGCCGTCCCACCGCGGGCCGCACGTCCGACGGCACCGCCCCCCGCGCCTCGGTGACCTCCCGCGCAAGTCCACCCATCCGAGTGAGATCCGCGGCGGTGTGCACGGCCGCGAAAACCGCCTTCACCCCCGTCTCCGGCGGCGCGTGCAGGGCCAGCAGCGCGCACGCCTGGTCCTCGCACGCGGCCCCCAGCACAGTCACCGCGACGGCCTGTTCCCGCGCACGTCCGCCCAGCGTGTGGTCACTTTCCAGGACCGAGCGCGTGGCCTCCTCGAGCGCGATCGCGACGAGGTCGCCCAGATCCGCCAGCCGGTGGGCGAGCGTCACGAGCTCCTTCTCAAACGCCGTCGGCATGGCGGCAGGAAACCACCCCGCCCGGGTGTCGGCATCCGGAATTGTCGGACCCCCGTGCTGTCCTCATCGGCAAGAGCGGTGCACCCCGCACCCGGAGGACAAGGAGAGACCGATGGCAGGCGAAACGATGGTCACCGTGGTCGGCAACCTCACGAGCGACCCCGATCTGCGCTTCACCCCGGGCGGCTCGGCGGTCGCGAACTTCACGGTCGCGAGCACCCCACGCGTGTTCGACCGCGGGTCCGGTTCGTGGCGCGACGGTGACGCGCTGTTCCTGCGCTGCAGTTTGTGGCGGGAGTACGCGGAAAACGTCGCCGAGTCGCTCGTGCGCGGCGCCCGCGTGATCGCCCACGGCCGGCTGAGACAGCGGTCGTACGACACGAAGGAGGGCGAGAAGCGCACCGTCGTGGAGCTGGAGGTCGAGGAAATCGGGCCGTCCCTGCGGTACGCCACGGCCAAGGTGACCAAGGCCGTCCGCGCCACGGGCAGCGAAGGGAGCGGTTCCTGGACCCCGGAACCGGTGGGGGCGGGGAAGCCGCCCTTCTGACCCCCATCCGTTCGCGACCGGCCTCCGAACGCTCGTCGACGGGGCTTCGACCCGTGCTGGATCGCCTGCGGTGACGATGAGGGGACGCTCCGGCCGAGCCTGATGTCGAGATCCCGCGTGCCGATTCGACGCAGGAGCAGAGGCCGACCACGAGCGGGAGGGACCGACATGGACGGGAACGAGAACACCGGCTCACCGGCCGCGCACCCGGAGGTCAACCACCGGATGCGGGCGATGCTCCGAGCGGTCGGCGCCGGCCGCGCCCGGGTGTCGTGCAGCAGCGAACCGGACCTGTTCATCGACGGCCTCTCGTGCGGCGACCAGTTCGCGGCCCACGCGCTGGCCCACCAGGGCCTGGTCCGCGCGGCCCGCCGCGGCCGCCCGGGCGAGCTGGTGCCGGCGGTCCTGACCCCCGCGGGCCAGGCCCTCATCGCCCCCGAGCAGGAATCGGCCGCCTGAACCGGCGACCGGCGGATGTTTGACAACTCAACAGAGAAGGCCCCATCCCGCCGGCAGGCGAGGGCCGCACGAACCGGCCGGCGGCCCCGGACCACCGGCGACGGCCCGCGCCTACCGTCCCCGCTGCGGGAACTGGCCCGGCGACGGCCCGCGCCTACCGGCCCCGCTGCGGGAACTGGCCCGGCGGTGGCCTGCGCTTGCCGGCCGTGCTGTGGGAAACCAAGTCCGGCGGCGGCCTGCGCCTGCTGGCCCCGCTGCGAAAGCAGGGCCGGGCGACGGCCCCCGCTTACCGGCTCTGCTGCGGTAATCGGCCCCGGCGATGGCCCGCGCCTGCTGGCCCTGCCGCGGGAGTCGGGTCGGGCGGCGGCCTGCGCCTGCTGGCCCTGCTGCGGGAGTCGGGTCGGGCGCTGGCCGGTGCCTACCGGTCCTCGCTGCGGAACCGGGTCGGCGGCCTGCGCCTATCGGCTCTCGCTGCGGAAGCAGGCCCGGCAACGGCCCGCGCCTACCGGCCCTGCTGCGGGAACTGACCCGGCTGCTGCCCCTGCGGGAACTGGCCCGGCTGCGGGAAGCCCTGCGGCTGGGACGGGTGCGGCGGAAACCCTTGCGGCGCAACGCCCTGCGAGGGGTGCGGCGGATAGCCCGAGGCGGCCTGCTGCTGGGCCTGGCCCTGCTCTTCCTGGGCCTGCAGCCGGACGGCGTCCTCCTTCGGGATGCGGTTCTCGATCCCGCAGAACGTGCACTGCGCCGTGTACTTGACGCTGATCGGGAACAGCGGGATGAAGAACAGCGTGAACTTCGTGACCGCCTTGCGCACCGCGTGCGAAGCCGGATTGCCGCACCGGCCGCACAGGAACGTCGTCATCGCCAGCACGTAGATGCGGGTACGCCAGCCCCAGATCAGCATCGTTCTTCTCTCTTTCGGTTCTTCCTTCGCCGCGCAGCCTCGCACACCGTTGCCCCTTGCCGGGGCGGTTTCGCCGATCCCACGCGCACCGGCATCCGGCGAACCGGACATTCGGCCCGAACCCAACGCCGTGGCCGAGGACAACTAGATTGGGATCATGCCGAGCGACTTCGCCCTGAAGACCATGAACGCCGTCCACCGCGGCCTGATCAAGCTCACCGGTGGGCGGGTGGGCTGGCAGGTCGCCATGCCGGTCCTGGAGCTCACCACCGTCGGCCGCAAGAGCGGGCAGCCGCGGTCGGTGCTGCTGACCTCGCCCCACCAGGACGGCGACACGTGGGTCGTCGTGGCGTCGCGGGGCGGCGACGACACGCACCCCGCGTGGTTCCTCAACCTGCGTGACCACCCCGACGTCGAGGTCTCGCTGAAGGGCGGCCCGAAGCAGCCGATGCGTGCCCGCGTCGCCGACGCCGAAGAGCGGGCGCGGCTGTGGCCCAAGATCACCGCCGACTTCAAAAACTACGCGCAGTACCAGACGAAGACCGAGCGCGAGATCCCGCTCGTCTTCCTCGAACCGCGGTAGCTCACGACCGCGCCGTCAGGTAGGCCGGGTCGGCGGCGGGGATCGGCCGGTCCGGCACCCCGGCCAGCAGCCGGCTCATGGCGTGGAAGTACGGCGGAGCGGCCACCGTGCCGCCGAACGCGCCGTGGCCGCAGTCGCCGAGGTGCACCGGGGTGCCCGGGCAGATCTCCCGCGGGTGCGGCCCGTCGGCGAACACCATCGACGACACCGCGTAGTCGTCGACACCCCCGACGAAGGCGACCGATTCGCTCAGCTGCGTCGTGCCCGTCTTGCCGATGTCGGGCCGCGTCCAGTCGGCCGCGCGGGCCGCTTCGGCGGACGTGCCGCTCGTGGTGTCCTTGCTCAGCCCCGCTTCCAGGGTGTCCGCCGCGCCCTGGGGGACGACCCGCTCGCACGCCTGCTGCGCGACCGGCACGGCGTTGCCGTTCCGGTCGGTCATCGACAGGATCGGGTTCGGCGGGCACCAGACGCCGCCGCTCATCAGCGTCGCCGAGACGTTCGCCATCTCCAGCGGGCTGACCGGGCTGTTGCCGAGGGTGAACGACAGCAGGTTCTGGAAGTACTGCGACTGCGGCTCGCTGAACTGCGGGTTGCCCGACTTCCGGTCCGGCGTGCGGCCGGCGTCGTTGGTCGCGAGGGTGTTCCGCAAGCCGAGCTTGTAGGCCATGTCCAGCACGGCGGGCATCCCGACCTGGCTCTCCAGCCCGACGAACGCGACGTTCGGCGACGTCGCCAGGCCGTCGGCCAGGCTGATCGGGTCCGCGTAGTGACCGTCGTTGTGGACGGTGTAGCAGGACGCGTGCGCATCCGGCACCGGGAAGCACTGGCTGTCCGGGTTGGGCAGCGGGGTGTCGAGGCCCGCCTTGCCGGAGACGAGCGCCGCGGCCGAGGTGAAGATCTTGAACGACGAGCCCGCGCCGAACTCGTTGCTCGCGTCGGCGACGATGTCGGTCGACGTCTCGCCCTGCGCCGGATCGGTGCCGTAGTTGCGGTTGGCGACCATGGCGAGCACCTGGTGCCCGTCCTGGCCGGGCTGGACGACGGCGAAGGTGTTGGCCACGCCGTCCTGGGTGGTCGGCACGTTGGCGTCGACGGCGTCCTTGGTCACCTGCGAGACACGCGGGTCGAGGGTGGTCTTGATCGTGTACCCGCCGGTGGCCAGCCGGTCGGCGGTGAACCCGGCGTGCACCAGGTAGCTTTCCGCGTAGGCGCAGAAGAAGCCCGCGTCCGGGGCCGCGCCCAGGCAGGTGCCGGACGGGGTGACCGGGCCGTTCGGCAGCAGCCCGAGCGGGGCCGCCTTCGCCGTCGTCGCGTACGAGGCCGGGATGGAGCCGTTGGTGACCATGTCGTCGATCACCAGGTTGCGGCGCTGCAGCGCCTTGTCCGGGTGCGTGTACGGGTTGTAGATGCTGGGGTTGTTCACCATTCCGGCGAGCAGCGCCGCCTGCGGAACGGTCAGTTTGTCCGGGCTCGTCCCGAAATACGCCTTGGCCGCCGCGCCGACCCCGTACACGGTTCCGCTGAATTCGACCACATTGAGGTAATTCGCCAGAATGTCGTCCTTGCTCATGGTCGCGTTGAGCTGGACGGCCATTTTCGCCTCGCGCAGCTTGCGGGCGAGCGAGTCCTCGCGGTCGGCCTGCTGGGCGGCCGGGTCGTTCCGGTCGACGACGTTGATCAGGTAGTTCTTGACTTCCTGCTGTGTGATCGTCGAGGCACCCTGCAGCGCTCCGCCGGTGCTGTCGTTGACCGCCGCGCGGAGCATCCCCTGCATGTCGACGCCGCCTTCGGTGTAGAACCGGCGATCCTCGACCGCGATGATCGCGGCCTTCATCGTGGTCGCGATCCCGGCCGCGGTGACGGGCAGGCGGTACTGGGCGTACAGCGTCGCGATCGGGGTGCCGTCGCGGTCGGTGACCGTGGTCACCAGCGGCGGATCGGCGGCGGCGAGCTGAGCGGAAATGGCGTCCACCGAATCGCTGACCTGATTCGACAACAAGCCCGCGCCGATGGCGGCGGGCGCCACCGTTCCGGCCACCAGAATTCCGGCGAGCAGACACAAACCGACAAAAGGGACCACGCCCCCGCGACGTTTCACGAATTCGAGATTAGGCATCGGGCGATAAAGCTTCCGTTCGGTGAGACATGTGCCTCACCGGGCCAACCTGCCCAGCAGTGCCGACGCGACCGAAACGGCCACCGCCGTCGCCACCGCCAGCACGGCGAAATCGGTCCCCAGGTGGGCGGGCGTCCCGATGAGCAGCCCGCGCAGCGCGTCGACCTGGTAGCTCAGCGGGTTGACGTGGCTGAGCACCTGCAGCCACGACGGCATCAGGTCCACCGGGTACAGCGCGTTCGAGCCGAAGAACAGCGGCATCGTGATCGCCTGCCCGATGCCCATCAGTCGTTCCCGCGAGAGGACGATCCCGGCGATCACGATGGACAGGCAGCAGAAGAACGCCGAACCGAGCACGAGGACGACGGCCATCGCGAGGAGCTTCAGCGGGTTCGCGGTCAGCCCGACACCGAGCACCGCGGCCAGGATCAGCACCATCAGCGCCTGCACGAGCGCCCGGACCCCGGCCGCGAAGGCCTTGCCCGCGACGAGCGCCGCGCGCGGGGTCGGGGTCACCAGGAGCTTGGCGAGCACACCCGCGTCGCGCTCCCAGATGATCTGGATGCCGTAGAAGATCGCGATGAACAGGGCCGACTGGGCCAGGATGCCCGGCGCCAGGAAGTCGAGGTACGGCGTCGAGCCGGTCGGGATCGCGCGCAGCCGGGTGAACGTCTCGCCGAAGATCAGCAGCCACAGCGCGGGCTGGATCGCCCTGGTGAGCAGCTCGGTCTGGTCGCGGCGCAGCTTCTGCAGCTCCACCAGGCACATCGCGCCGACGCGGGCGCCGAGCACGCGCAGCCGGCGCAGCGGGCCCTCGTCAGCCGAGACGGCGGGCGGTACGGCGAGTGGCACGGACACCGCGGATCCCTCCTTCTTCGTGGTCGATCCGGTCCCCGGTCACCGCGCGGAACACGTCGTCCAAAGTGGACTCCGGGCCGAGGCCGGCCTCCAGCTCGGCGGGGGTGCCCAGCGCGCGGATCCGGCCGGCGTGCATCAGGGCGACGCGGTCGCAGTACTGCTCGGCCTCGTCCATGTAGTGCGTGGTGACGAGCACGGTCATGCCGGTCGCCTCGCGGATCGAGGCGATCCGGTCCCACACCGACGAGCGCGCGACCGGGTCGAGCCCGATCGTCGGCTCGTCGAGGATGAGCAGCCGGGGCGAGCTGACCAGGGCCTGGGCGAGCTCGAGCCGGCGGATCATGCCCCCGGAGTACGTCTTGGCCGTGCGGTCGGCGTCGGCGGCCAGCCCGACCAGCTCCAGGGCCAGCCGCACCTGGTCGGCCCGCTCCCGGCGCGGCACGTCGAAGAGCCGCGCGAACAGGGCGACGTTCTCGCGGCCGGTCAGCGCGCTGTCGGCGGACAGCTGCTGCGGGACGTACCCGATCAGCCGGCGCACGGCCATCCGGCGGCGCGCGACGTCGACGCCGAAGACGGTGATGCGGTCCGGGCCGGCCGGCAGCAGTGTGGTGATCATCCGGAGGGTGGTCGTCTTGCCGGCGCCGTTCGGGCCCAGCAGGCCGAACACCTCGCCCGGGTGGATTTCGAGGTCGACACCGTCCACCGCGCGGGTCGCGCCGAACGAGTGGCTCAGGCCGGTGCAGCGCACCGCCGCGGGTTCGGTCATGGCTGCTCCTTCAGGATGCCCACGAGTTTCTCCAGTGCCGGCAACGCCTGCCCGATCGCGCCGATGTCCTCTTCGGACAGTTTGGCGAGGGCATCGGCGACGAGCCCGGTGCGGGCGCGGCGCCAGGCGGCCATCCGTTCGGCGGCCGCGGCGGTGATCTCCAGCCGCGCCGCGCGCCGGTCGGCGGGGTCGGCCTCGCGGCGCAGCAGGCCCGCATCGGCGAGCTGGTTCACCAGCGTGCTGACCGAGTTGTTGGCGAGGTGCAGTTCGCGAGCGGCCGCGGCGACGCCGATGCCGGGGCGGTCGGCGACCACGCGCAGGAGCTCGACCTGGGCGCCGGGCAGTGGGCTGCCGGGCACGTCGGCCCGCACCCGCCGGCGCACCACGCGCCGGATGCCCTGAACGGCCCCCAGCAGCCGGTCGGCGAGTTCGGTCATGCTCGCGAAGGTAGCTCTGGTTCAGATCTATTAGCAACGCTAAATGTCCGGTTGGCGAGTAAAGGGGGAAAGTGTCTCCGACGCTTCCGGAGCCGGGCGACCTCCGCAGGGCCGTGATCACGATTGCCCGGGGCCGAAAGGGACGCCGCTGATCGGTGGAACCTGACCGGGCGTGACCGTTCGGCGGCGAAGTGCTGCCGTTCGCCGCGTGCCCGGCCGGTTCGGGGCCGGAACTCCCGGCGCGGGCGCATGCTGTCCTTTCCGGCCCCGCGTCCCCGCGCCTGACGTCCACAGTGGACACTGCCAGAGCGCCCGGTCCGGCGGCCTCCGAGATGAGGATAGGAACGTTCGTCGTGACCCTGCTGGACAGCAAGCTCGTCCGGTGCTGGACCTCCCGCCCGCACCTGCAGTCCCTCTACACCCTCGCCGCGGCCGCCCCGCGGGTGCGCGCCGCCCTCGGCCTCGCGCCCACCGGCGGCGGTACGGTCGACTTCAAGGTGGCGGGGGACGCGCTGGCCCGCACCGAGGCGGAGCTGATCGCCGCGACGTCGGCGCGGCTGCCGGTGCACCCGCTGGTGACGCAGGACCTGCAGGGCCGGTCCACGGTCCGGTGCTGGCGACGCAACCGCGACCTGCGCGTGCTGACCGGCGACCTGGTGGACGTCGCGGACCGCCTGGCCAGGGCGGGGTACGGCGGCTCCCTGCGGTTCGCGACCGTCGAGTTCGGCGAGCCGGCCGGGCGCCGCGAAGGGAAGCTCGCCCTGGTGTACCTGTTCGACCGCGGCACGTTCCACACCGCGGCCCCCGGGGCCCGTCAGCTGGACCGGGCCCTGGAACTGCGGGCCCGGGCGGCCTTGCACGGCGCGCTGCCGCTCGAACCGGTCGCGCAGCGGCGGTTCGTGCTCTGAGCCGCTTTCGAAGAGCCGTGACGCTGAAAATCCGCCGATTGGCGCAGCCCCGGTGGTCTGCGAGGATGCTGCTCTCGTCCGATCGAAGGAGATGGCCGTGGCTTCTCGTCTGAACCCGTACCTGCGCTTCCGCGACGACGCGCGGCACGCCATGGAGTTCTACAAGGGTGTCTTCGGCGGCACGCTCACCCTGAACACGTTCGGGGAATCCGGTTCACCCGAAGGAGCGGACGCGGACAAGGTCATGCACGCCCAGTTGGAGGCCGAAAACGGCTTCACGCTGATGGCGTCGGACACCCCGGCCGGGATGGAGCACAACCGGGGCACCAACATCTCGGTCAGCCTCAGCGGGGACGACGCCGACGACCTGCGTGGCTACTGGGACAAGCTGAGCGAGGGCGGCACCGTCACGGTTCCGTTCGAAAAGCAGATGTGGGGCGACGAATTCGGTGCCTGCGTCGACAAGTTCGGCATCCCCTGGATGGTCAACGTCGTGCACGGCTAGCCACGAGCCGTTGCAGCCGGTGCTCCCGTCGGTGACGATGGAGGAGCCGGCGTGGCGTGGCGCCGGGCCGAAGGAGGCCCGATGGCGGGTTTTCCCTGGACGTGTGCGCAGTGCGGCGCGGTCAACGACCCCGCGGCGCGGCGTTGCGCCCGGTGCGCGGGCCTGGCGCCGGGCCGGGCTCGTGCCCGGGCGCTGTGGGTGCTGCTGACCCTGATGGTGGTGGCCGGCGTCGCGGTGGGCGGGGTCCTGCTGTTCACCGGGCGCTCGCGGCCGCCGCCGTCCGCGACGGGGCCGTTCCCGGAGTACACGACACCCGCGCTGCCGACCACCAAGACCGTGGTCACGACCGCGAACGGCGTGACGCCGCCCGTCACGCCGTCCACGAGCACGGCAACGGACAAGCCCTGCCCGCAGGACGCCGCGCGCTACCTGCCCGGCGGCACGGGCACCGCGCTGCTCGTGGCGCAGACCGCGAAGTCCCTCGTGACGATCTGCCGGACCCCCGACGGCCGGATCTTCTACGACGGCCAGGCCCGCGGGCAGCCGGCCTCCGACGACACCCACATCATGCTGCCGGCCCAGGCCGAGGGCGACGGCTTCGTGGCGGTCAACGGCGACTACCGCTATCAGGTCGGCGGCGGCAGGCTGGTGGTGTCGGCCGGGTCCGGCGTGCTCTCGGACGAGGAGCTGACCACCGTCGGCTGAGCGCCGATCGTGCGCCCCTACCCAGGATGTGGGAGTGTCGGCGGTCACCGGGCCCCGATCAGCATGCTGGACCCATGGCTTTTCCGCTGGACAACCCGACCTGGGCGTCGCTGGCCGGACCGCACGCCCACTTCGCGGAACGGCAGGGGCGCGTGCTGCGCTACCCCGAGGACATCGCGCCCTTCCTGGCCCTGCCCGACGACCCGGGCGAGCAGGACTGGCTGGACGTCGCCGAGCTGGCCGGGCCGGGTGCGGTCGTCGTGCTGGCCGCGACCGTCGCCCGGCCGCCGTCCGGCTGGGAGGTGCTCGACGAGGTCCGCGGCGTGCAGCTGGTCGACGAGGGGGTCGCGGCCGCGCCCGAGCCCGAAGCCGTCCGGCTCGGCCCCGCGGACGTGCCGGAGATGCTGGACCTCGTCGAACGGACGCGGCCGGGGCCGTTCCGGAAGCGGACCGTCGAGCTCGGCACCTACCTCGGCATCCGGCGCGGCGGCGCGCTCGTCGCGATGGCCGGCGAGCGCCTGCACCCGCCGGGCCACACGGAGATCAGCGCGGTCTGCACGGACCCGGCCCACCGCGGGCAGGGCCTCGCGACGCGCCTGGTGCTCGCGGTGGCCGCAGGCATCCGCGAGCGCGGCGAGATCCCGATGATGCATGCGGCCGCGAGCAACACCTCGGCGATCCGCCTCTACCTCTCGCTGGGGTTCGCCCTGCGGCGCCGGCCGGACTTCGTGGCGGTACGCGTGCCGCTCGCGGTCGCGGTCTAGGCACCGGTCGACGACCCGGGCCGGACGATCATCAGCACCGTCACCACCGCCCACAGCAGGTTGAACACGCCGGTCAGCATGGCCAGCCGGCCGAGCGTGTCCGATGTGGACTCCGCGGCCAGCAGCCGCTTCTGGCGCGGCAGGATCAGCAGCGCGAGCACCGCGGCCGCGACCGCCGTCAGGCCGATCGACACGAGCAGCCACGGGTCGCCCATGACGTGCATCGTGCCCGCGACGCCGAAGCCGAACACGGGCACCGCGATGGCCGCGTAGGCGTACACGCGGCAGATGCGGTGCAGGAGGGTCGCCGCCTTGACGTCGTCGCGGCGGACGGCGGCGGGGAACATGCTGGCCGCGACCGCGACCGGGCCCACGGCGAGGATCGCCGCCAGGACGTGGACCGAAAGCAGGATTTTCGACACGCGCCCGAAGTTAGCGATCTTCACGGCGCCGGGGGAGTGGCTGGATCGCCAGGAACCGCCGGGATCCGGCCACCTCGCGGCGCGATGTCGATCCCAAGCCTCCCGGATCGACGCTTCGGTGACGGGAAGGGGAGCACGATGACCGCCATGACCAGTACCTCGAACCGAGTCCGGAGCCTGCCGGTCCTGCTCGCCACCGAGGACGACGCCGAGGACATGGGCCTGCTGGCGCCCGACGACCGGCTGACCTGCCACGTGCACGGCCGGTGGATCCACCAGTGCGTCGCCTCGCCGGCGCACGTCAGCCCGGTCACCCGGCACCGCTGGTGCCGCGGCTGCCGGACCGAGCTGGCCGTCGCGGTGGACGAGCTGGCCCTGGCCGTGACGATGTCCTGCCCGCGTTGCGGTGATGGCGGCAGTGCCGCCACCGCCCGGCTGACCGCGGCCTGCCGTGCGAGCCTCGCCGCCGAGCGCGCGGCCCGCCACGCGGCCTGAGAGCTTGGCTAGCCCGGCACCCACATGGTGACGCGGGTGCCGCGGCCCGGCTGGGAGTCCACCGTGCCGTGCCCGCCGACCTCGGCCAGCCGGGCCATGATGGACTGGCTGATGCCGAAGCCCGGGGGCCGGTCGCGGACGTCGAAGCCCTGGCCCTGATCGCGGGCCACCACCGCGATCCCGCCGTCGCGTTCCTCCACGCGCAGCACGACCTGCTTCGTCCCCGAGTGCTTCACCGTGTTGCGCAACGCTTCCCGGACGGCTTCGCACAACGCGGTGCGCCGGTCCTGCGACACCTTGTGGTCGTCGGCGAAGTCCGCGGCGACGAGCTGCGTGCGCAGGCCGTCGCGCGCCAGATCGGTGGCGACGTCGGCGAGCTCGACGGCGAAACTCCGGGTCGGCCCGGTCGGTACGGGCTCGGTGATCCGGCGGCGCAGCTCGGCCGCCTCCGCTTTGGCGACCGAACGCAGTTCCGAAAGCCGCGTGACGGCCTGGGCGTCGTCGCCCGGGGCCGAAATGGCGAGGGCTTCGAGGGTTTGCAGCACGCTGTCGTGCATGATGCGGCGCGTCCGGCGGCGCTCGGCCTCGCGCCCGCGCCGCAGTCCGATGTCCACCGCGAACCGCGTCCCGACGCCGAGCAGGATGAGGATCGCCACGGCGAGCACGATCGCCACCGCGAGCGCCACCATGCAGCCGATCGATCGCGTCATGGCGAGCTGGTTGCTCAGCGGCAGCCCGCCGGCCAGGGTCAGCAGCGCCCGGAACGGAACGGCCGCGGCGAACAGCCACAGCGCGGCGGGCAGCCCGGACGTGCCGGCCCACATGGCGACCGAGCCGACCAGCCAGGTCCACGAGACGTCGACGGCGAACGGCTGGATCGCGGCCGGCGCCGTCATCGCGACGACGAGGTTGAGCACCACACCGAGGGAAAGGTCCAGACCGAGGGCGCGCCCGGTGAGCCGGGCCCGCAGGCCACCCGAGCGCAGCACCCAGACGACGGCCGCGGTGTTGGCGGCGACGGCGAAGAGGGTGGCCCCGAGCACCGGCCCGAGCCCCAGCACGCCGTTCGATGCGGTGAACCCGATGAACACCTTGACGAAGGCAGCGGCCCGGTAGGCCAGCGGAACGGCCACCCAGTAGCGCGAGGCACGGGCGAGCGTCGCGTCCCCGACGGCGGTCAGGTCGCCGCTGTCGCCCACGGGGTCGGCGGGTTCCGCGGGTGTGCCGCTGCGTAGAAGCGTGCGGACGAAGGTGCGCGGCGGTGCGGCAGAGCCCGCCTCGGGCATCGGTGGTCCCCATTCATCCGGCCGTCCGGGCGGCCTGAGCCTGGCAGCGGGGCAGGGGAGTCGTCAACCGTTCCGGCCCGGAGCCAGCCCGCTGGAGCAGAGCCCTCGACCGCTTCGTGATCTCCCGGTCGCCCACGGGAGGGGAGTGGCCGGCGCACCGCACCCGCGCCGCGGTCAGTACGCGTGGAACATCGTGTCCTCGCCCGTGTACTCCGCCCAGCCCGGCGAGCCCGTCGTCGCGAAGCGGAGCCACGCGCCGTTCAGCTCGGCCGCCAGCTCGTGCGGCGGGTTCTCGCCCAGCAGGCCGCGCGGCCCGGAGAGCGCGTCCAACGCCCCGAACACGAACGGCAGCTCCAGCCCGTGGCACGCCCCCAGCCGGCCTTCGAGGAGGGGCGAGCCCCACTCGAACTCGTACCGGAACGTGCGGCCGGTGTGGTTCTCCGCCAGGTCGCGCACGCCGTCGCGGAAGACCAGGTCCGTCAGGGCCTCGACCAGGACCTCGCCCGCCGTGCGGCCCGAACCGAGGCCGTAGGCGTACAGCACGCCCGCCGGGTCCGGGTGCGAGACCGCCAGGGAGGCCACCGCCTGGTCGTCGGTGACCGCTTCCAGCGCGCCCGTCGGGACCAGGTAGAGCCGCATCTCTTCGCTGCAGCTGCCCGCGATCAGGTCGACGTCGCGGCCGGCGCCCGCCTTGATCGCCTTGGCCGGGTGGTGCGGCAGGACGTCGTCGCCGATCACCGGGAGGAAGGGGCTCAGGCCGTAGCCGCGGTCGTACCCCAGCGCGTCGCGGAGGTCGGGGGCGCCGCCCGGGCGGAGGACCGCGTCCTGGGCGTCGAGCAGCTGCTCGGTCGACACCTTGCGGAACGCCTCCGCCGTCGGTTCCGCCTTCAGTTCGTCCGCGACGACCTTGGCCAGGCGCCGGGCCTGGACGCCGTCGCGGACCATGTCCGGGTGTCCGCTTTGGACGATCGCGCGGCGGAACAGGCCCGTCGAGAGGGGCGAGCCGAGCAGGCAGGCGACGCTGACCGCGCCCGAGGCCGCGCCGAAGAGGGTGACGTTGGCCGGGTCGCCACCGAAGGCCGCGATGTTCTCCCGCACCCAGTGCAGGGCCGCGAGCTGGTCGCGGAGGCCGAGGTTGGTCGCGCCGCCGTCCAGGGGGAGGAAGCCGTCGATGCCGAGCCGGTACTGGACCGTCACCAGCACCGCGCCGGCGCGGGCGAACGCCGTGCCGTCGTGGACCGCGGCGGACGCGGCACCGCCGAGGAACGCCCCGCCGTGCACGAACACCAGCACCGGCAGGGAAGCGGCGCCCGGCTGCGGGGTCCAGACGTCGACCGTCAGGTACTCCGGTCCCGGCCGCCAGCCGGTGCCGGTGAGCGGGGTCAGGTCGAGGCCGGGCACGTCGTGACGGCGCTGCGGCGCCGTCGGCCCCGGTCTCCGCGTCTCGCGGACGCCCTCCCACGGTGGAGCGGGGACGGGCTCGGCGAAGCGCAGCTCGCCGTCGGGCGCGGCGGCGTACGGAATGCCGCGGAAGAGCACCACGCCGGCGGGGGTGACCTGACCGCGGACCGCGCCGGACGTGGTGGGGACGACGGGGTCGGTCATGCGGGGGTCCCTTCGTGGACTGTCGGGGGGAAGCGCCCGTCAGCCTAGGACCGCGGACGGGCCGCCGTCATGGGCGTTCCGTCTCTCGCGTTGTCGCGGATGGATAACGGCGCCGGGCCCGGATTGGCCGGATGCGCGGCGGCACCGTGAATTCCTGGTGCGGTGCGGGCAGGGCGTCCGGGAACGCCCTGCCCGCACGGTCAGCCTTCGAGGAGGTCCTCGATGGTGATCGGGATGTGCCGGACGCGGATGCCGGTGGCGTTGTAGACGGCGTTGGCGACCGCCGCCGCCATGCCGACGGTGCCGATTTCGCCGAGGCCGCGGGCGCCCACCGCGTTGTGCAGGGTGTCGGGGTACTCGACGAACTGGACGCCGACCTCCGGGATGTCGGCGTTGACCGGCAGCAGGTAGCTCGCGAAGTCGCCGTTGGCGAGCCGGCCGTTCGCCTCGATCTCCAGGCCCTCGTGCAGCGCGGCCGAGACACCCCAGATCATGCCGCCCATGATCTGGCTGCGGGCCGCCTTGTCGTTGATGATCCGGCCGGCGTCGAACACGCCGAGCATCCGGGACACCCGCGCCTCGCGCGTCCACTTGTGCACCCGGACCTCGCAGAACTGGGCGCCCCACGAGGCGAAGGAGTGCTTGGTCAGCTCCTCGCCCGGCGCCGACGTCCCGGTCACCTCGAGCGTTTCGCGGCCGACGGCCCGCAGCAGGTCGCCGAAGGTCATCGACTCGCCGTCGGCGAAGACGCGGCCGTCGGCGTAGGTGACCTGGCGCCCGGCGAACGGCGCGCCGGGGTCGGACGCGAGCGCGGTGAGTTCGTCGATCGCCTTGGTGGCGGCGAGCATGATCGCCGTGCCCGCGCTCGCCGTCGCCGTCGAGCCGCCCGACATGCCGCCCGGGGGGAGGGCCGAGTCGCCGAGGCGCGGGGTGATCCGGTCGGCCGGGATGTCCAGCGATTCGGCGCCCACCAGGGAGAGCACGGTGAGCAGGCCGGTGCCGGGGTCCGCGCCGCTCGTCGCGACGACGGCGGTGTCGTCCGCCCGCAGCGTGATGCCGACGGTGGCCGGGAAGCGCAGGGCGGGGAACACCGCGGTGGCGACGCCCATGCCGACGAGCCAGTCGCCGTCGGTGCGGGTGCCCGCCGGGCGGTGTGCCCAGCCGAAGCGGTCCGCGCCGACGCGGAAGCACTCGTCGAGGTGCTTGCTCGACCACTGCAGGTCGTGGCCGGGCGGGGCGGTCGAGTTGTTGCGGACGCGCAGCTCGATCGGGTCCATGCCGAGCTTCACGGCGAGCTCGTCGATCGCGCTCTCCAGCGCGAACGAGCCGGGTGCCTCGCCGGGCGCCCGCATGAACGTCGTCGGCGGGACGTTCAGCGGCACGATCTTCTGGCTGATCGAGAGGTTCCGCGTCGCGTACCACTCGCGCGAGGTGCCGTGCGACGTCGGTTCGACGAACGACCGCGCGGTGTCGGTGTGGCACCACGAGTCGTGGCGGAGGGCGATCAGCGTGCCGTCCGGCTCGGCGCCGATCGCGAGCTTCTGGACCGTCGCGGCCCGGCCGGCGGTGGCGGTGAAGACCTGCTCGCGGGTGAGCGCGGCCTTCACCGGACGGCCGAGGGCGCGGGCCGCCGCCGCGGCCAGGAAGGCCGGTGTGGAGGTGCGTCCCTTGCCGCCGAACGCGCCGCCGACGAACGGGTTGACCGCGTGGACGGCCTCCGGCGCCAGGCCGAGCGCGATGGCCAGTTCGGCCGCCTGCATGTGGGACGCCTGGTTCCCGCTGTAGACGGTCAGCTCGCCGTCGTCCCACACCGCGACCGCGGAGTGCGGTTCCATCGCGGCGTGGTTCTGCGTCGCGGTCGAGTAGGTCGCCTCGACGACCACCGGGCTCGCGGCCAGGGCGGCTTCGAAGGACTCGACGCCGTCTTCGAGCACCTCGATCTCCGGGGGAGCGCCGTCCATGGCCGGCGGCGCGGGTTCGGCCGTGTCGAGGTGCTCGGCGAGCGAGGTCCGGGCGGGCCGCTCGCGGTAGGTGACCGCGACGAGCGCCGCGGCGTCCCTGGCCTGCTCGAACGTCTCCGCGACCACGAAGCCGACGGGCTGGCCGTAGTAGGTGACTTCCTTGTCCTGCAGCGGGACCCAGGTGTCACCGAAGATCGGCAGGCTCGGGGTGTTCAGCGCCAGCGGATCGAACGGCGTGTACACCTCGAGCACGCCGGGCGCGCTCTTCGCCGCGGTGACGTCCATGGCCTCGATCTCGCCGTGGGCGATCGTGCTGAGCAGGACGTAGCCGTAGACCATGCCGGGGAAGGTGTGGTCGGCGCCGTACTTGGCGCCGCCGGTGACCTTCAGCGGCGCGTCCAGCCGGGTGATCATCGGGAGCTCCCGTCGGTCAGTTCGAGCAGGGCCCGGACGATGGTCCGCTGCAGCAGCGGCACCTTGAACCCGTTTTCGGACAACGGCCGCGCGCCGTCGGCGGCCACCGCCGCGGCCGCTTCGAAGGCGGCTTCGGTCGCCGGGCCGCCCCGCAGGGCCGCTTCGACGGACGGCAGCCGCCACGGCACCGTCCCGACCCCGCCGGCCGCGACCCGGGCGTCGGCGACGATCCCGTCCCGGACGTCCAGCGCGACCGCGGCGGAGCACAGCGCGAACTCGTAGGACTGCCGGTCGCGCACCTTGACGTAGGTGGAGTTCGCGGCCCAGTCCAGCCGCGGCACGACCACCTCGGTGATCAGTTCGCCGGGTCGCAGGTCGTTCTCCACGGCCGGGGTGTCGCCGGGCAGCTGGTAGAAGTCGCCGAGCGCGACCTCGCGGGTGCCGGATTCGCCGGCCAGCCGCAGGCGGGCGTCGAGCGCGACCAGGGCGACGGCGACGTCGCTGGCGTGCGTGGCCGCGCACGAGTCGCTCGTGCCGAGGATCGCGTGCATCCGGTTCGCGCCGGTGAGCGCGGGGCAGCCGCTGCCGGGAACGCGCTTGTTGCAGGGCATGGCGACGTCGCGGAAGTACGAGCAGCGCGTGCGCTGCAGCAGGTTTCCGCCGATGCTGGCCATGTTCCGCAGCTGCTGGGACGCGCTCAGCAGCAGGGCGCGCGAGATCGCCGGGTAGACACCGGGGTGCGCGGCGATGGCGCTCATCCGCTCGAGCGCGCCGAAGCGCAGCCCGTCGTCGGTGTCGATGCCGCGCAACGGCACGTCGTTGATGTCCAGGACGTGCTGCGGCGTCAGGACGTCCAGCTTCATGAGGTCGACCAGGGTCGTCCCGCCGGCGAGGTAGGTGCCGGGCGTGGCGACCGCCGCTTCGACGGTGGTGGGTGCGGTCAGCTCAAAGGGACGCATCGGCCCGCCTCGCCTGCTCGACGGCCTTGACGATGTTCGGGTAGGCCGCGCACCGGCAGAGGTTGCCGGACATGAACTCCCGCACGTCTTCGACGTCCTGCTCGACGGCGGCGACCGCCGACATGATCTGCCCGGAGGTGCAGAACCCGCACTGCAGGGCGTCCTGGTCGACGAACGCCTGCTGCACCGGGTGCAGCCTGTCCTCTGTGGACAGTCCTTCGACGGTCGTCACCGGCTGCTTGACGGTGGCGGCGAGGGTCAGGCACGACAGCACGGGCCGGCCACCGACGTGCACGGTGCAGGCGCCGCACTGCCCGCGGTCGCAGCCCTTCTTCGGGCCGGTGACGGCGAGGCGCTCGCGCAGCGCGTCCAGGAGCGTGACGCCGGGATCGACGTCCAGGTGTTCGGTGGTGCCGTTGACTTCGAGTGAGATGTCCACTGGTCTCTTTCCGCGGAGCCGGGCGGTTGCCCGACGGTGTGGTGGGGCGGTGAAGGCGGGAGCGGATAGTCATCCGCTTCACTCGGTCGCGAGGCTAGCGGATTACAATCCGCTTGGCAACGAAACGGGCAGGCTGGAGCAGCTCCAGGACTCGGCTAGATTCAGCGGGACGGCACGACCACCGGGAGGGACGATGACGACCGGATCGGTCAGCCCGCGCCGAGCGGACACGCGGCGCAACCACGAGCGCATCCTCATCGCGGCGGCGGCGTCGCTGGCCGACACGGGTGAGGTCTCGTTCAACGCGATCGCCAAGCAGGCCGAGGTGGGCGTCGGCACGGTCTACCGGCACTTCCCGACCCCGGAGGCGCTGATCCTGGCGGTCTACCGGCGGGAGGTCCGGCACATCGTCGAGGTGGTGCCGGTGCTGCTGGAGAAGCACGCCCCGGAGGAAGCGCTCCGGGTGTGGGTGACCGACCACGTGGCCCACTACATGATGACGAAGAAGGGCTTGGCCGACGCGCTGCGCACGGCAACGGCGGCCCGCGGCGAGCTGCCGGGCGACGCGTACGAGGACATGCTCGGCGCGGTCGCGGCGATGCTCGAAGCCAACGTGGCGGCCGGGACGGTCCGCCCGGGCCTGACCCCGGAGCTGGTCATGAGAGGCATGGGTGGCCTCCTGTGGCTCGACCCGAACGGCGACTGGCGCCGCGACGCGGCCGACCTCGCCGACCTGTTGTGGCACGGACTGGCCGCACAACGCGACTAGGCCTCGCTGTCCAGCCGGACGGTGACGGTGACGCGGCCCTTCGGGTCGCGGCGGGCGACCGCGTGCCCGGTGCGCGCGGTGTCATCGAGTTCGAGGGTGAGCGGAGCACCGTCGCCGGTGAAGTTGCGCCACCACGACTTGGCATCGGGCAACCGCACGCCGATGGTGACGACATCGCCCGCCCGCCGATAGCCGACGGGCGTGCTGAAGGTCCGCCCCGACCGCCGGCCGGTGTAGGTGACCTGCGTGAGATGCCGCCGGACGAGCGACCCCCAGCGAGGGGAAGTCCGGAGCGCGCCAACGCAGGTGTTGACGCGCTCGACGGCGTTCTTCGGCAGCGGGCCTCGGTACCCCACGGCGGCCTCCTTCGGGTGGACTGCTGCCACGGTACCGGAAAACGGAGAAGAGTGTTCCGGTTGCGGGGAAGGCCGGTGGCTCGCTGGGGCGAGCGCTGCTGCGGCGGGGCGGCGAGGGGAAACGCTGGCCGGTGGGGGCGGGCTGCCGCGATGGTGCGGTGAGGACGAGCGGCGGCTGGTGGGCTGCGTTGCTGCGGTGGTGCGGTGGGGCGGCGAGGATTGCGGGCTGGTGGGGTGTGCTTCTGCGGCGGGGCGCGAGGAATGCCGGCCGGTGGGGTGGGCTGCTACTACAGCGGGCGGCGAGGAATGCCGGCTGGTGGGGGGTGCGGTGCGGTGGGCGGGCGGCGAGGGCGAACGCCCGGCCGCGGCGAGGCCTTGCGTTGATCGGCGGGGCCGCCGCTGCTCGGGCGGCGCTGCCGAGCGGGTGCGGGGCCGAGCGTCCAGGCGCTCCGCCCCCGCCGCGTCAGTTGGAGGTGGGGAAGGTGAAGGCCGCCTGTGAGTGGGGCCAGCGGGTGGTCACCACCTTGGCGCGGGTGTAGAAGCGGACTCCTGCCGGGCCGTGGATGGGGCTGTCGCCGATGAGGGAGTCCTTCCAGCCGCCGAAGGAGTAGTACGACATCGGGACCGGGATCGGGACGTTGACGCCGATCATGCCGACCTTGACCTCGCGCTGGAACTTGCGGGCCGCTTCGCCGCCGGCGGTGAAGATGGCCGTGCCGTTGCCGTATGGGTTGGCGTTGATCACCGCGATTGCCTCGTCGAGCGTCCGGGCGCGGACGATGGCGAGCACCGGGCCGAAGATCTCCTGCTGGTAGGCGTCCATTTCCGGGGTGACGTCGTCCAGCAGGGACGGGCCGACGAAGAAGCCCTCCTCGTGGCCTTCGACCTTCAGGCCGCGGCCGTCGACCACGACCTTCGCACCTTGCTCGGCGCCGCGGGCGACCGAGTGCTCCACGCGCTCGCGGGCCGCCTCCGTGACGACCGGGCCCATGTCGCTGGCCGGGTCGGTGCCCGGGCCGACCTTCACCTCGCGGGCCTTGCGCTCGAGGATCTCCACCAGCTTGTCACCGGCCGGGCCGACGGCGACGCCGATGGAGATCGCCATGCAGCGCTGGCCCGCCGAGCCGAAGGCGGCGGCCGTGAGGTGGTCGGCGGCGAATTCGAGGTCCGCGTCGGGCAGGACGACCGCGTGGTTCTTCGCGCCGCCGAGGGCCTGGACGCGCTTGCCCGCCGCCGTTCCGCGTTCGTGGACGTACTGGGCGATCGGGGTGGAGCCGACGAACGACACCGCCGCGATGTCCGGGTGGTCGAGGATGGCGTCGACGGCCGTCTTGTCGCCGTGCACCACGTTGAAGACGCCGTCGGGCAGACCGGCTTCGGCGTAGAGCCGCGCGACGAAGTTCGAGGCCGACGGGTCGCGTTCGCTGGGCTTGAGGACGAACGTGTTGCCGGTGGCGATGGCGATCGGGTGCATCCACAGCGGCACCATGATCGGGAAGTTGAACGGCGTGATCCCGGCGACCACGCCCAGGGGCTGGCGGAAGTCGTGCACGTCGACGTCGCGGGACACCTGGTCGGAGAAGCTGCCCTTGAGCGCGTCGGCGATGCCGCAGGCGTACTCGACGACCTCGCGGCCGCGGACGATCTCGCCGCGGGCGTCCTCGATCACCTTGCCGTGCTCGGCGGAGATGATCCGGGCCAGCTCGTCTTCGTGCTGCACGAGCAGCTCGCGGAAGGCGAACATCACCTTGGTGCGCTGGGACAGCGACGAATTGCCCCACGACTCGAAAGCCTTGGCCGCGGCCGTGACCGCGGTGTCCACATCGGACGCTTCGGCGAGGAGGACCGACGCCTGCCGACGCCCGGTGGCCGGGTCGTAGACCGGCGCCGTGCGGGTCGAGCCCGCCGGGGTGGCCGTGCCGTTGATCCAGTGCTCGATGGTGTTCACGGGATTCCTCCGGTCGGTGCGGGGGAGCGGGTTCACAACAGGCCCACCGCGGTGTCGACGGCCTTGGCGACGTCGCCGTCGTGGGGGTAGAGCAGCGAGCGGCCGACCACCAGGCCCTGGACCGTCGGCTGGGTCAGGGCCCGCTGCCAGGCGGCGAAGGCGGCGTCCGGATCCTTGACCTCGCCGCCGAGCAGGACGGCCGGCAGGGTCGAGGACGCCAGTACGCGCTCCATGTCGTCCACCACCGGCAGCTTGAGCCAGGTGTAGGCCGACGAGCGGCCGAGGCCGGCGGCGATCGTGATCGACTTGATGACGGCGCCGGGGGAGAGGTCGTTCTGCACGCGCCCGTCGACCCACCTCGACAGGAACGGCTCGACCAGCGCGATCAGCTTCCGGTCGGCCAGCTCGTTGATCGCCTTCGCGGTGTTCTCCAGGACGCTCGGGGTGGCCGGGTCGTCGAGGCAGATCCGGGTCAGGGCTTTGCCGCCGTCGAAGCGCATCCGCTCGATCGTTTCCGCGTCGTAGCAGGCGAAGCGGTCGTCGATCTCGAAACTCGACCCGGCCAGGCCGGTGCGGTTCATCGACCCGAGCACGGTCTTGCCGTCGAGCACGCCGAGCAGCAGCAGGTCGTCGATGACGTCCGCGGTGGCCAGGACGCCGGTGACCCCTGGTCGCTCCAGCGCCAGGCACAGCCGCTCCAGCAACTCGCCGCGGTCGGCCATCGCCGTGGGGTTCCCGCCGACGGCGTTCGCGCCGCGGGCGGGGTGGTCCGCGGCGATGATCATCGTGCGGCCCTTGTCGTTGAAGGGCGATTCGGCCCGGACGCGGTTCGCGGCCGCCTCGGCGATTGCTCCCGGATCGTGCACGCGTCGGGCGACGATGCGGCGCAGCACGTCGGTCACGGTTCGCTCCCAGCCGGTCTGAAGGGGCACGGCCTTCGTGCTCCCGGACGCGACGATTCCAGCGGGGCGAGAATTTGTCAAGACATATGGACAACAGGTCATCCCAACAGGTGCCCGCGAGGCGGTACGCTCCGCGGATGAGCAAGCTGGACGCCGCCTTCCCGGCCTGGGACGCGGGGCGCGAGATCGTCCTGGACCCGGGCAGCCCGGAACCGCTGTACTTCCAGGTGTCCCGGCAGCTGCACGCCGCGATCGAGGACGGCAGGCTGCCGGCGGGCGCGCGGCTGGGCAACGAGGTCGACCTCGCCGCGAGCCTGCGCCTGTCGCGGCCGACGATCCGCCAGGCGATCCAGACGCTGGTCAACCAGGGCCTGCTCGTGCGGCGGCGCGGGGTCGGCACGCAGGTCGTCCGCACGAAGGTCGCCCGGCCGCTGCGGCTGAGCAGCCTGTTCGACGACCTCGCCGGGCTGGGCGGCAAGCCGGCGTCGGCGGTGCTGGTCAACGAGGTCGAAGAGGCCGGCCCGGACGTGGCCGAGCTGCTGGAGGCGCCCGGGCTGACGCACGTCCGGCGGCTGAAGCGGCTGCGCTCGACCGACGGCGAGCCGCTCGCCCTGATGAACAACTACCTGCCCGACGGTGTCATCGACCCCGGCGACGACGAGTTGCGCGAGCGCGGGCTCTACCAGCTCCTGCGGTCGGCGGGGGTGCGGCTGCACGCGGCCGAGCAGAACATCGGCGCCCGGCTCGCGACCGAGGAGGACGCGGAACTGCTCGGGGAGGAGCCCGGGGCCGCACTGCTCACGACGCAACGCACGACGTACGACGACTCGGGTCGGGTGGTCGAGTACGGGTGGCACGTGTACCGGGCGTCCCGGTACACGTTCAACCTTTCGCTGACCAACGGGCCGCAGTAGGCGCAGCGGCGTCGGCAGCCCCGGGGGCCGGTGCCGCTAACCGTCGTCGAACGGTGTCCGGCGCAGCGCCAGCACCACCGTGTCGTCCGCGTGCAGGACGACGTCGTGCATCCGGGTCACCAGCTCGCGCGGCAGGTCCGCCGCCGGGTGGGCGCACAGTTGCCCGGCCAGTGCCAGCAGCCGGGCCTGGCCCTCGTCGATGTCCTTGCGGCTCTCCACCAGGCCGTCGGTGTACAGCAGCACCGTGTCGCCCGGGTCGAGGACCACGTCGACCAGCTCGGGGCTGCCCGGATCGGGGAAGCCGACTCCACGCCCCGGCGCCGGCGGGGGCAGCAGGCGTGCGTCACCGGCCGCGGTGACGAGCACCGGTTCCGGGTGGCCGCCGCTCGCGAAGCGGGTGTGACCCGTGGCCGGGTCGATGCGGGCCAGGAGGACCGTGGCCATCAAGGCCGGCTCGATCGCCGCCAGGGTGTGGGAGGCGTGGGCGATCAGGTCGCGGAACGGGTGGCCTTCCAGGGCCAGCGTGCGGATCGCGTGTGTCACGGTCAGCGCGTGGCGGGTCGAGGTGACGCCGTGGCCCACCGCGTCGACCAGGGTCACGTGCACCTCCCCGCCGGGCAGGACGAACCAGTCGTACAGGTCGCCGCCGGTGGGGGAGTCCTGGTCGGTCGGCGAATAGTGGACGGCGAGCTCCAGGCCCGGCACCACTGGCGGCCGCGGGCGCAGCGCGTCCTCCAGCTCGCGGAAGATCGCCGCGTGCGCGCGGCGGAGCTGCTCGTCCCGCTGCTCCAGCTCGACGTACATCGCCAGTACGCCGCTGTTGGTCTCCGCCAGCTCGTGCTTGAGGTCCCGCTGTTCGTTGACGAGCGTGTCGGTGCGGGCCACCAGCGCCAGCATCTCTTCGCGGGTCGCCCGGTCGTCGTCGGGGGCAGCCGCGGCCGCGGGCCTGCCGCCGGCGAGGTGCCAGGTCAGCGTCGGGTCGTCGCCGCGCTCGGGCAGCAGCGGCAGGGCGTCGCGGCTGCCCTGGCTGACGGGGTGCTCGAGCCGCACCGTGACCGCCAGCCGCCGGTCCGAGGCCGCCGTGGCCACGTCCACCGTTTCGCCCGCGGTGAGCGCCGGTTCGGCGAGCAGCGTGACGGCGAGGACCAGCCGCCCGCGCTCGTCGGCGGGCACGCCCGCTTCGGTGCACGCCTTGCGGAGGCGCCGCCGGATCCGGGCCAGGTCGGGGCGCATCAGGCGGACCGGTCCGCGCTCAGGGCGAGCATCGCCGCGTCGTCGCGGGCGTTGCGGTGCCGGTGGGCGAGGTCCGCGGCGAGCAGCAGCAGGTCCGGGGCCCGGCCGGGGACGCGCCAGCCGGTGCCGACGCCGTCGGTGTGCAGGACCACGACGTCGTCGTCGGCCAGTGTCAGGTGCCGGACCGGCGCCGACGGCAGCGTGAACCCGACGATGCCGGGCGTGCTGAGCAGCAGCCGGGACGGGCCGTCGCCGAGGCTCGCCCCGCTGACGTTGCCGACGCCGCAGAACTCGAGCCGCCGCGGCGCGATCCGCACCAGCGCGACCGCCGCGCCGCGGGTCGTGCGCAGCGCGCGGTGCATGTTCGTGAGCTGGTGCGGCAGCGGGCGGTCCGGGTTCTCGGTGAACACGCGCAGTGCGGTGTCCGCGGCTTCGGCGGCGTCGGGTCCGTGGCCGAGCCCGTCGGCGACGACGGCCGTCCGGCTGCCCGTGACGTCGGCCAGCGCGACGGCGTCCCCGCAGTACTCCTCGCCGTCGCGGGGCAGGCGGAAGTGCCCGATCGCGCGACGGCCCGGCGGCGCGGCGGGGTCGAGCAGGCGGGCGGCGGCCAGCGTGCCGGCCGTGGGCGAGGACGTGATCCGGAACTCGGCCGCCATCCGCTTCACCGCGCCGAGGCCGGTGCCGAGGGTGGCCGTCGTCGTGTTGCCGTCGAGCAGCCAGTGGTCGAGGTCGGCCATGCCGGGACCGTCGTCGGCGGCCAGCACGTCGACGCCACGGCCGGTGAGGGCCCGCTGCACGAACACCGTGCCACCGCCGGTGTGCTTGTCGATGTTGCCCGCGAGCTCGGCCGCCACCACCGCGGCCCGGTCGGCGCGGACACCGGTGAGCCCGGCCTCGTGCGCGACTTCGCGGGCGACGCGGGCGGCGGCGTACCCCGCGCTGGGGTGGTCGACGCGGATCTGGCGCGTCAGTCCGGCGACGGTCGCGGTCATGGCTTCCAGCGCACGACCGTGACGGTCGTGCCGCGGCCGGGCGCGGTGTCGAGGTCGAACTCGTCGACCAGCCGCCGCGTGCCGCCGAGGCCGTGCCCGAGCCCCGCGCCGGTGCTGAACCCGTCGGTCATCGCCTGGGCGACGTCGGCGATCCCGGGCCCTTCGTCGCGCACCCGCAGCCGGAGCCCGAGGCGCCCGGCCGGGTCCCGCACGGTCTCGACGGTCATCGTGCCGCCTCCGCCGTGGATGTAGGCGTTGCGGACCAGCTCGCTGGCCGCGGTCACGATCTTCGTCTGGTCGACGATGGTGAACCCGGCGGCGACCGCGGCCGCCCGCACGGCGTGCCGGGCCGCGAGGAGGTCCTCCTCCACCCGGACCGGGTGCTCGCCGGAGGCGACGGTCCGTTCGTCAGGAAGCATGGGGCGCTTCTTCGGCGGGACGGCGCCAGCCCAGTAGCTCCATCGCCTGTTCCGCGTTGAGGGCGGTCCGGACGCCGGTGAGCTGCAGCCCGAGCTCGGTCAGGGTCAGCGCGACGGCCGGGCGCATCCCCGCCACGATCATCCGCGTGCCGAGCAGCCGCCCGGTGCCGGCCAGCTCCATGAGCACGCGCGCGACGAACGAGTCGATGATCTCCAGCCGGGAGATGTCGATGATGACCCCGCGGATGCCCTCGTTCGCGATCCGCGTGGTGAGCTCGTCGGTGAAGGCGAGGGCCGTCTTGTCGTCCAGGTCGCTCAGCAGCCCGCTGAGCAGGATGTCCCCCAGCCGCAGGATCGGCAGCCCGGCGTTCACCCGGTCACCGCGCCCGGGCGGGCGCTGTCGCCGAGCAGCTGCATCGCGGTCGCCAGCGCGTCGGCCAGCGAGCCGCGCGTGACGATGTGCGAGAGGTCGATGCCCAGCTGGGTGATGGTCTGCGCGATCGACGGCCGGATCCCGCTGATCACGCACTCCGCGCCCATCAGCCGGACGGCGCTGACCGTCTGCAGCAGGTGGTGGGCGACCGCGGTGTCGACGGTCGGGACGCCGGTGATGTCGATGATCGCCACCCGCGCCTCGTTCGCCTGGATCGCCTCCAGGAGGCTGTTCATCACGACCTGCGTGCGGGCGCTGTCGAGCGTGCCGATCAGCGGTACCGCGAGGACGTGGCGCCACAGCCGCACCACGGGCGTGGACAGCTCGAGCATCTGGTCGTGCTGCTCGCGGATGATCCGCTCCCGGCCGGCGGAGTAGACCTCGAACGTCAGCACACCCGCGCTGTCGAGCAGCTCGTTGACCAGCAGCGCGGCCCGGTAGCGCAGGGCGGAATCGTCGGTGTGCCGCTCGATCGCGCTCAGCATCGTGCGCTTGAGCGCCAGGATCGCCATGGCGGTGGCCGACGGCTGGGCGCCCGCGCGGGCCCGGCGCTCCGACAGCGACGTCAGCGCGTCCCGGACGGCGGGGTCCTGGTCGACGATCCGGGACACCGGGAGCGTGCCGCCGAGCGCGGTGCGGAGGGCGTCCAGCAGCTCGACGGCCTCGCGGCGCAGGTCCTGCCCGTTCCGGTCGCCGTCGTGCGGCTCCTGACCGGCCCAGTCGCGGGCCAGCGAGGACCGGTCTTCCTCCAGCATCCGCGCCAGGACCGAGCGGACCTGGCTGTCGTCCGTGCCCAGCACCGACGCCCTCCTCCGTGTTCGAGGCGCGCTCTGCTGTACGCCGACCGAGTGATTGTCATATAACAACAGTTGTTTCAGGAACGCAAATCCGGCAGGTCACCGGCCGCCTCGGCCAGCGCCCGGTATTCCCGCAGCCCGGCGGCCAGGGCGAGCCGGCCCGCGGGGCTCATCTTCGCCAGCAGCGCCTGGACGCGGTCCCGGCGCCGGGCCCGCAGGTCCTGCAGGTAGGCCCGCCCGCGGTCGGACAGCCGCAGCGTCAGCTCCCGCCGGCTGCGCGCGCTGGGCAGGCGTTCGAGGAACCCGACCGCCTCCAGCCGGTCGCAGAGCCTGCTGACCAGCGGCGGCGTGGAGCCCAGCTGCTCGGCCAGCTGTCGCAGGTTGACCCCGTCGTGGCGGTCCAGCGCGACGACCGCGCGCAGCTGCGAGATCGACAGCGGGCGCGGCGAGACGTCCCGCTCTCCCTCGACCACCGACTCGAAGAGGCGGGCGAGGTCCGACACGGCGGCCGGCCCGTCCGGGGCGGCCTGCTCGCGGGATCGATCCACGGCGTCCACTCTGGCATCCCTATGCTGAACCGGCAGCACAGCCAACGCGACTCGCCGTGGACCGGCGCGCCGGAGCGGCGCAGACTCGACAGAACCATCCCGGCACGGGCGCGTGAGCAGGAGGCAGGCGTTGGACAGATCCCTGGCGGTGGAGCGTCTCCTCCGTGACGTACCACCGCACGACCTGCCCGGCGCGCTGCGCTCGGGTCTCGGCGAGCACTTCGGCGCCGAAGCGGTCGAGCTGCTGATGGCCGACTACGCCCTCACGGAGCTGTGCCAGGTGGGCGAGCAGCCCTACTCGACGGAGCCGATCCCGGTCGACGGCACGATCCCCGGGTCGGCGTTCCTCACGCAGGCGGCGACGTTTTCCCGCGACGGCGACCGCGTCACCGGCTACCTGCCGGTCAGCGTCCGCGGTGACCGGCTCGGCGTCCTGGCCGTCACCTTGCCGTGCGAACCGGAGCCGCCGGTGTGGGCGGAGCTCCAGCGGTTCGCCGAAGCGGTGGCCCACGAGCTGTTCGTCGCCGACCGGGACACCGACCTCTACATCCAGGCCCGGCGCTCGTCGCGGCTGACGTTGGCCGCGGAGATGCAGTGGCAGCTGCTGCCCGGGCGGGCCTGCACCCGTGCCGAGTTCGCGCTCGGCGGTCAGCTGGAGCCGGCCTACGCCATCTACGGGGACTGCTTCGACTGGTCCGCGTCCGCGCGGAAGCTCGCGGTCACGCTGATCAACGGCATGGGGGAGGGCAGCGAAGCGGCGCTGCTGACGAACCTCGCGGTGAACGCGCTGCGCAACGCCCGGCGCGCCGGGATCGCGCTCGACGCGCAGGCCGAACTCGCTGACCAGGCGCTGTACGCGCACTACCGCGGCGCCGAGCACGTGGCCGCGTTGCTGCTGGAGTTCGACCTCGGCACCGGCGCGGTGCAGGTGGTCGACGCGGGCTCGCCGCGGCTGTGGCGGCTGCGGGACGGCAAGGCCGAGCGGATCCTCTTCGACGAGCAGCTCCCGCTCGGCACGTTCGACGGCACGATCTACACGCTCGAAAGCTTCCAGGCCGCCGACGGCGACCGGTTCGTCTTCGTCAGCGACGGCGTGTACAACGCGCTCGGCCCGCACGGCGAGCGGTACGGCGACCGGGAACTCGCCGAAGCGGTCTCGGCGACGGCGGACCTGCCGGCGGCGCACGTGCCGGGCGCGGTGCTGCGGGAGCTGTCGACCCGCCGGCACGGCAGCCAGGCCGAGGACGACGCGATGGTGGTGTGTCTGGACTGGTTCGGGTCGACGCCGTTGTCCGGGACGGGGGACGGGCCTGCGGTGACGGTGCGGCGGGCTGACGGGGGCTAGGTAGCGGCCGGTTCGGGTTTTCGCGGTGCGGTCCCCGGCCGGGGTAGGGCTGTGGGTCGGTCGCTGCTGCGTGGTGGACCGGGTCTGTTTCTGCCTTGAGTTGGCGTCGGTCGATGCCCACCACCCCGAAGCCGGATTGTGACTACGGCCGGTGGTGCCGCGTCGAGGCGGGAAAGCGTGCCTTGACCCGGCACCACCGGCCGTGTTCTGGCTTCGCCGCCGGCCTGGTCGCCCTCCCTGCGGCCTCGTCCGCCGCCG
>NZ_JBSFNC010000043.1:0-68101 GCF_053586895.1 Amycolatopsis sp. NPDC003731
CACGACAGGCCGCTCCTGGTCACCTCGACTCGGGACAACGTCCCTGGACATCACACCTAGGCGGTGACCAGGTCCGCGCCGGCGAAGAACGTCCGCGCGGCCGCCGTCGCGTCCTCGTCCAGGAGCACGTCACCCGGGCGGCTGCCGTTGCCGAGCAGCACCCCGCCCCAGTCCATGCCCAGGTACTCCGCGCACAGCTCTAGGGTGCCGATCAGCGGCTGGGCCTCGCGCGCCGTCTCGCTCAGCACGCTCACCCCCCACAGCGCCTTGCCGCGCATCCGCGGCTTGAACTCGACCGGCAGCCGCATCCAGCCCGACCAGTAGTCCAGGTAGAGCTTCACGCTCGCCGCGACCGAGTACCAGTACACCGGCGACACGATCACGATGTCCGTCGCGGCGAAGGTCGCGTCCATCAGCAACTGCTCGTTCTCGCCGGGCTCCGGGTGCGCCCCGGCGCCGTGGCGGCGGTCCTCGAACGGCGGCAGCGGCACCTCCGGCAGCCGGATCCACCGCTGCTCGACGTCCTTGGGCAGCTCCTTGGCCGCCAGCCGGGCCAGCATTTCGGCGTTGCCCCCGGCCCGCGCGGCGCCCACCAGGAACAGGAAGCTGCGATCGCTCATGTCAGCCCTCTCGATGTACTTGCATGTACATATAAATACTGTCCCTGGACTATCCTGGCGTCAAGAGGAGGCCGGAAGATGACCGTCGACGAGCAGGCCTGGGGCCGCGTACTCGTGCTGCACGCCCGGATCGAGCAGGAACTCGCCAAAGCCCTGCAGCGGCGCCACGGGCTCGGCCTGTCCGAGTACCGCGCGCTCGGCAAGCTCGTGGCGGGTCCGCGGGGCGGCCTGCGGATGCAGGAGCTCGCCGACGCGATCGGCCTCAACCAGAGCTCGGTCAGCCGGATGTGCGCCCGCCTCGAAGACGCCGGCCTGACCATCCGCGACCTGTGCGAAGACGACCGCCGCGGCGTCTACTCGGTGATCACCGACGCCGGCCGCAAGCGCTACTCCGAGACCGAGCCGACGTACAACGCGGTGCTGCGGACCGCGCTCGACAAGGCCGCGAGCGACCCGGACCTCGCCGCCGCGGTGTCCGCCGTCCGCGGCGCTTGACCCCGCATATTCCCCAGTGGTTATATACCGGCACAGGCAACCCACGGGAGGAAGCGTGTCCGGACGAGCGAGGCTGCAGACCGACGGCGAGCGCCCGGTGCTCCGGCTGGAACGCCGCCTGAAGCACGCGCCCGAGAAGGTCTGGCACGCGATCACCGACCCGGCGGAGCTGGAGCACTGGTTCCCGGCGAAGGTCGACGTCGAGCTGCGGGCCGGTGGCGCGATCCGGTTCACCTTCCCCGGCGAGGACAGCACGACGACCGGGCGGGTCGTCACCGCCGACCCGCCGCGCGAGTTCACCTTCGTCTGGAACGACGACACCCTGCGCTGGCTGATCACCGCCGACGGCGACGGCAGCCTCCTGGAGTTCACCCACACCTTCGGCCGCGGCGACCCGGCGATCGCCAAGCTCGCCGGGGGCCGCACCGCCGCCGGCTGGGACGTCTGCCTCGACGCCCTCGCCGCGCGCCTGGCCGGGCAGGACTTCGAGCAGCCGCAGGAGTGGCACGAGCGGATGGTGTCCTATGTGGAGGAATTCGGCCTGGACGCCGGCGAAGTCCTCGCGGACGGCACGATCCGCTTCCGCCGCGACCTCGGCTGGAAGCCCGAGGCCGAACTCCGGCCGCTGCTGCCGGACGAACCCGGCTGGCGCCTGGTCCACGACCCGCTCGAAGGCAACCGCGTCGAGTTCACCGAAGCGGCGGGCGACGACGTCCCGGCGCAGCTGGCCCGGCGGCACGAGCAACTCGACAAGCTGTTCGCCGCCACCCACGGCGTCACCCTGCCGGACTGGCCGCCCGAGCGCGTCGAAGCCGTGAAGAAGCAGTACGCGGAGCATCCGACCCAAGGTTGACGCGCGGCCGGAAAGTCCGCATTACCGTCGGTTCATGCGCATTCGCGTCGTCCTGGACGTCTTGGCCGTCCTCGTGCTGACCCTGGGGGCCGGCGGCAACCTCGCCGCCGGCGCGTGGTCACTGCCGCTGTGGCTGCCCGCTTGGCTCGGCTGGACCATCCTCGTGCTGAGCGTCGGGCCGATCGTGCTGCGGCGCTGGTGGCCGCGCCCCGCCTACATCTTCTCGCTGGTGATGACCGCGGCGGCGGTGCCGATCGGCGGCCCGGTGCTGGCGGTCGCCGTCGTGTCGGCCGGGTGCGCGCTCTACACGTTCGTGGTGGCCCGCGGTAGCCGCGCCTCGCGGATCGGGCTGGCGGCGGGGCTGCTCGGGATCGGCCTGGTCGGCGTGGCGGTGCCGAACCCGAGCACGGCGACGACGGTGAACTTCGGGGCGTCGGCGCTGATCGTCGGTTTCGCGCTCGGCATCGCGGTCCACGGCCGCCGCGAATACGCCGCGATCGAGCGGGAAAACCATGCCCGGGAAGCGGTTTCGGCGGAACGGCTGCGGATCGCCCGGGAGATGCACGACGTCGTCGCGCACAGCATGAGCTTGATCGCGGTGAAGGCGGCGGTCGGCAACCACGTCGCGCTCGAACAACCCGACCAGGCCCGCGACGCGCTGCGCGTCATCGAGGACACCAGCCGCGAGACTCTCGCGGAGCTGCGGCGCATGCTCGGCGTGCTGCGCGACGGCACCGGCGTCCCGGCACTGGCGCCCGCCCCATCGCTCGACGATCTGCGGGCGCTCACCGAACGCGCGCAGCAGGCGGGTCCCGCCGTCGACCTGGTCATCGACGGCCTCACCGAACTGCCGAGCGGGGTCGGCCAGTCGGTGTACCGGATCGTGCAGGAGGCCCTGACCAATGTGGTCAAGCACGCGGCCGCGACGACGTGCCGGATCCACATCACCGGCGGCGAGGGCGAAGTACGCATCGAGGTCCTCGACGACGGCCGCGGCGGCTCCGCGACCCCGGGCCACGGCTTGATCGGGATGCGCGAGCGCGTCGCGGTGTACGACGGCGAATTCTCCGCGGCGCCGGCCGAAACCGGCTTCCGCGTCTTCGCGCGGCTGCCCTACGAAGAGAAGGTGGCGGCCCGATGACCCGCGTCCTGATCGCCGACGACCAGGCGCTGCTGCGCGGAAGCTTCCGGGTCCTGGTCGACAGCGCACCGGGCCTCGAGGTGGTCGCCGAAGCGTCCGACGGCGCCGAAGCGGTGGCCCTGACCAGAGTCGAGCGGCCGGACGTCGTGCTGATGGACGTCCGCATGCCGGAGATGGACGGCATCGAGGCGACCCGCCGCATCTGCCGGGAGACGGACGTGAGGGTCCTGATGCTGACGACGTTCGACCTGGACGAGTACGTGTATTCGGCGTTGCGCGCGGGAGCGAGCGGCTTCCTCCTGAAGGACACCCGCCCGGCCGACCTCCTGGCGGCGATCGAGGTGGTGGCCTCGGGCGACGCGCTGCTGGCCCCCTCGGTGACGCGCCGCCTGGTGGCGGAGTTCGCCAGGCTCCCCTCGGGCCCGGTGACCCGCTTGGACGGCGTGACGGCCCGCGAGCAGGAGGTCCTGACGCTGATCGCACGCGGGCTGTCGAACGACGAGATAGCGGCCCGCCTGCACCTGGGGATAGCCACGGTGAAGACCCACATCGGCCGCCTCCTGCACAAGCTCGCCGCGCGCGACCGGGCCCAACTGGTGATCGCGGCCTACGAGTCGGGCTTGGTCAGGCCTACGACGTCGTGACGTTGCCTACGCCACACGCGAAGTGACCGACAAGTAGTTAAGCTCCCGTGGCATGAGCAGTGCGACGGAGCCGCTCGGGACGCCGCCCGAGGACGAACCGGACATCCACACCACGGCCGGCAAGCTGGCCGACCTGTACCGCCGGTACGACGAGGCGGTGCACGCGGGCTCGGCCCGCGCGGTGGAGAAACAGCACGCCAAGGGCAAGAAGACCGCTCGCGAACGCATCGAGCTGCTGCTCGACGAGAACTCCTTCGTCGAGCTCGACGAGCTGGCCCGGCACCGCTCGACCAACTTCGGCCAGGAGAAGAACCGCCCGTACGGCGACGGCGTCGTGACCGGCTACGGCACCGTCGACGGCCGCCCGGTCTGCGTCTTCAGCCAGGACGTGACCGTCTTCGGCGGCAGCCTCGGCGAGGTCTACGGCGAGAAGATCGTCAAGGTGATGGACCTGGCGATCAAGACCGGCCGGCCGATCATCGGCATCAACGAAGGCGGCGGCGCGCGCATCCAGGAGGGTGTCGTCTCGCTCGGCCTGTACGGCGAGATCTTCAACCGGAACGTCAAGGCGTCCGGCGTCATCCCGCAGATCTCGCTGATCATGGGCGCGAACGCGGGCGGGCACGTCTACTCCCCCGCGCTCACCGACTTCATCGTGATGGTCGACGAGACGTCGCAGATGTTCATCACCGGCCCGGACGTCGTCAAGACGGTCACCGGCGAGGACGTCACCTTCGAGGAGCTCGGCGGCGGCCGCACCCACAACACGAAGTCCGGTGTCGCGCACTACCTCGGTTCCGACGACGAGGACGCCATCGCCTACGTCAAGGAACTGCTCTCCTACCTGCCGCAGAACAACCTGTCGGACGCGCCGGTGTTCGAGCCGCCCGCCGACCGGCCCGGGTTCTTCGACGATGTCACCGACGCCGACCGCGAGCTCGACACGATCATCCCGGACTCGCCGAACACGCCGTACGACATGCACGAGGTGATCACCCGCGTCGTCGACGACGGCGACTTCCTCGAGGTCCACGAGCTGTTCGCGCCGAACATCATCGTCGGCTTCGGCCGTGTCGACGGCCACAGCGTCGGCGTGGTGGCCAACCAGCCGACGCAGTTCGCCGGCTGCCTCGACATCGACGCGTCCGAGAAGGCCGCGCGGTTCGTGCGCACCTGCGACGCGTTCAACATCCCGGTGCTCACCTTCGTCGACGTCCCGGGCTTCCTCCCGGGCACCGACCAGGAGTGGAACGGCATCATCCGCCGCGGCGCGAAGCTGATCTACGCCTACGCGGAGGCCACGGTCCCGCTGGTCACGATCATCACGCGCAAGGCGTACGGCGGCGCGTACGACGTCATGGGCTCGAAGCACCTCGGCGCCGACATCAACCTGGCCTGGCCGACCGCGCAGGTCGCGGTGATGGGCGCCCAGGGCGCGGCGAACATCGTCCACCGCAAGACCCTCGCCAAGGCGGCTTCGGAAGGACAGGACGTCGACGCCCTGCGCGCCGAGCTGATCCAGGAGTACGAGGACACGCTGCTGAACCCGTACGCGGCGGCCGAGCGCGGGTACGTCGACTCGGTGATCGTGCCGGCGCACACGCGCGGCCACGTCGCGCGGGCGCTGTCCCTGCTGCGGAACAAGCGGGAATCGCTGCCGCCCAAGAAGCACGGGAACATCCCGCTGTGAGCGAGGAAAAGCAGCGCCCCCTGCTGAGGGTGGTCCGCGGAAACCCGACCGACGCCGAGCTGGCGGCGCTGACGGCGCTCATCGCCGCGGCGTCGGTCGCGAAGACGCCGGAGAAGCCGAAGCCGCGTACGTCGTGGTGGGGCGATCGCGCTGCTTCGCTGCGTCGGCCGCTCCACCCCGGCGAAGGTGCTTGGCGCGCTTCGGGTTTGCCTCAGGGCTGAAGGGCGTCGAGGAAGACCGTCGGGGCTTCGTTGTCCCGCACGATCGTGCCGAGCAGTGCCGCGAGCCGGTCGCGGTCCGGGGTGCTCAGGCCCGCGGCCAGCTCGTCGACCCGGCGGCACGTCGCCGCGTAGAAGTCCTCCGCGAGCTCGCTGCCTTCGCCGGTCAGGAGGACCTGGACGGCCCGGCGGTCGTCCGGGTCGGGTTCGCGGCGGACGAGCCCGCGCTTGACCGCCCGGTCGACGAGGCCGGTGAGGCTGGACTTTTCGAGGCCGAGCGTGGCGCCCAGGTCGCCCATCCCGTACGGCCGGCTCATCAGCACGCAGAGCAGCTGGCCCTGCTGCACGGTGAGCCCGTACTCGCGGGCGGACTCGGCGTAGACCGCGTTCACCAGGAACGACGCCCGCACGAGCCCGGCCACCACCCCGAGGTCCGCCCCGCTCTTCCCCATCCGATCAGCCTACGGCTTCCCGCACCGCGGGCACGATCTCCTCGGCCCACCGCGCGGTGGCGACGGCGTCGGGCGTGCTGCCGCCGGGCCCGAAGAGCACGAACCCCGCGGCGCCGTGCTCCAGCACCGCGCCGGTGAGCTCTTCGATCCACTGGGCGGGCGAGCCGCCGATCCAGCGTCCGTCGTCGGTGCGGGTCTTGGCGAGCGGCTCGGCGGTGATCCGCCCGGGGAAGTTGTAGACGGTGACGATCTCGCCGGGATCCCGCCCGGCGTCCACGGCGGCCTTGTCGATCAGCGGCCGCGAGGTCCGGTACCGCTCGCTGAGCCAGTCGGCGGCGTGCCCGGGCATCCACCCGTCGGCCACCCGCCCGGTGACGGCGAGGGACTTCGGCCCGACGGACCCGGTCCACACCGCCGGCATCGCCTCCGCGGCCGGTTCCAGGTCGGTGACCTGGTAGAACTCGCCGTCGAAGGTGACCGGCGCCCCGCCCCCGCCGAGCAGCTTCACCAGCCGGATGCCTTCTTCGAAGGCGCGGACGGCCTGCCCCGGCGTCAGTTTGGTGAAGCCGAGCCGCGCGATGTCGTCCCACAGCCCGCCGACCCCCATGCCGAGCACGATCCGGCCGCCGGTCAGCGCGGACAGGGAGGTGATCGTGCGAGCGAGCATCGCCGCCGGCCGCGTCGGCAGGTTGGTGACGCTGACCAGGCCGGAGATCCGTTCGGTCTTGCCGAGCAGGACCCCGATTTCGGCGTACGCATCGAGCCGATCGGCGTGGTACGGGTGATCGGAGACGGTGATGAGATCGAGCCCGCTCCGGTCGGCTTGGGCGGCCAGTTCGAGGGTGCCGGAGACGGCGGTGACCGCGGTGGACACGCCGATGCCGAAGTGCGTCATGATTCCTCCCAGTTAGTTCGCACTACGAACATAGCATATATAGTTCTTAGTACGAACTAGTTGACTTCCGGCCGGCGCTGGCCCCGGGGCGGAAAACCGGTCGTCCCGCCGCCGATCGCTTGCTACCTTGGGCTGCACAAAGAAGCCACGGCGACACCGATGCCCGGTGCGCAGGCGAGGGTTACTTCCACTCTTAATGGGCAGGTCGGGGGTTCGAATCCCTCCCGGACCACCGCACGGTCCGGTAGCTCAGCGGCCTAGAGCAGCTACGTACCTTCACCGACTTCGATCTCGGGCATCGCCGTGGCTCCCGCACCAGGGGGAGAAATGAGCAAGTTCAACACCGCACGCGCGCCCGCCGTGGCCTCGCCGGTCCGCGGCGAGGCCACGGCGTCCACCGTCACCCACCAGGGTGGTGCCGGGTACGCCCGCGACACCAAGTCCGAGCTCTTCCTGCTCGCCGTCACCAACATGGTCGGCGAGCACGCCTTTTACGAGTCCGCGGACACCCGCGACACCCGGTACGCCGAGCTGGTCCGTAAGTCCACACTGGACGATCCACAGTGGACCGCTCGGTTCCTGTGCTGGCTGCGCACCGGCGCGCACCTGCGGACGGCGTCGCTCGTCGGTGCCGCCGAGTTCGTCAAGGCGCGGCGGGACGCCGGCCTCGACGGGCTCGGCCGCCAGGTCGTCGCCGACGTGCTGCAGCGGGCCGACGAGCCCGGTGAGCTGCTCGCCTATTGGACGTCCGTGCACGGCCGCGCCCTTCCGAAGCCGGTCAAGCGCGGTATCGCCGATGCCGCGGTGAAGCTCTACGACGAGCGGGCCTTCGTCAAGTGGGACTCCGCCGCGCGCGCGTTCCGGTTCGCCGACGTCCTCGAGCTGACCCACCCGGCCGGCGGGGGTGCGCTGTTCAAGCACATCCTCGACGAGCGGCACGACCGCGGCAACGCGATCCCGGACGCCCTCACCACCCTCCGCGCCCGAGCCGAGCTCATGAACTGGGCCGTCGCCGATCGCCGGAAGCTCTTCGACCGGCCGGACGCGGCGGACGTGCTCCGCGCCGCGGGCATGACGTGGGAGTCCGTCGCCGGGTGGCTGCAGGGTCCGCTGGACGCGCGCGTCTGGGAGGCGCTGATCCCGTCGATGGGCTACACCGCTCTCCTCCGCAACCTCCGCAACTTCGACGAGGCCGGCGTCTCGGACGACGTCGCGCAGCGGGTGGCCGAGCGGCTCGCGAGCCGGGTGCAGGTGGCGAAGTCGCGGCAGCTGCCCATGCGGTTCCTCGCGGCCTACCGGGCGGCGCCGTCGCTGCGGTGGGCGTGGGCGCTCGAGCGGGCGATCGCGCACGCGCTGGCCAACGTGCCCGTGCTGGGTGGCCGCACGCTCGTCCTCGTCGACACGTCGGCGTCCATGAAGGACCGGTTCAGCAGGGACGGCAGCCTCATGCGGTGGGACGCGGCCGCGGTCTTCGGCCTGGCGCTCGCACGGCGCTGCGCGAAGGCCGACCTCGTCTCGTTCTCCGACGGCGCCTGGGACCACCGCCAGGGCACCAAGGTGTTCAAGCTGAGCCGGGGCGGGTCGCTGCTGGGTGACGTCGAGCGCTGGAAGTCCGGCGGGTACTTCATCGGCGGCGGCACCGACACGGTGGGCGCGGTGCACGAGCACTTCGCGCACCACGACCGCGTCGTGATCCTCACCGACGAGCAGGCCGCGTACGGCGACGTCGGGCAGGCGCTGCCCGCGCACGTGCCGCTGTACACCTGGAACCTGGCCGGCTACCAGGCCGGCCACGCGCCGTCCGGCGGCGGGCAGCGGCACACCTTCGGCGGCCTGACCGACCAGGGCTTCCGGATGATCCCGCTGCTCGAACGAGGCCGCAGAGCCGACTGGCCGTTCTGAGAATCAGCGTGAAGGCCCCCATGACGACAGCGTGGGGGCCTTCAACCTGTGTACGAACCGTCACAGGAATGACCGTGGACCCCTCCCTATCCCACGTCGTATAGTCCACGTGGAATAACCGACCGGGAGGGACCACGTCATGGCCTCGGCCAAGCTGACACCGCTCGGCATCGCCGTGCTGGAGCTGCTGCACGAGCGGCCGATGCACCCGTACGAGATGGCCGCGCTCATGCGTGAGCGGTACGTCGACACCCGGGTCAACGTGAAGGCGGGTTCGCTCTACCACACCGTGGAACGGCTGCACCGCAGCGGTTTCATCGAGGTCGTCGACACCCAGCGCGACGGCAGGCGGCCCGAACGGACCGTCTACGGCATGACGCAGACCGGGCTCGACGAGTTCAACCAGCGCGCCCGCGAACTCCTGGGGGACGTCGCCACGGAGTTCCCCGCCTACCTGTCCGGGCTCGCCGTGATCGACGAACTGGGGCGCGAGGCGTCGCTCAACGAGCTCGAAACCCGGCTCATGCGGCTGCGTGCCGCGGTGGCCTCCGACCGGGCCGTGCAGCAGCGGCTCACCGAAAACCAGGTGCCGGAGATCTACTGGCTCGACTGGCGCTACCAGTGCGACCACCGGCTGTTCGAACTCGAGTGGACCGAACGCCTCGCCGAGGACCTGCGGTCCGGGCGGATCCCGTTCCAGGACCACCAACCACCCAAGCTCACGCTCATCACCAGGGAAGACGACGATGAACGCAAGACAAGCTAACCCGTGGGCCGCGCTCGGCGCGCTGTGCCTCGGCTTCTTCATGATCCTGCTCGACACGACGATCGTGTCGATCGCGATCCCGACCATGCTGCGCGAGCTGGGCGCCGGGCTGAACTCGATCGTCTGGGTGATCAGCATCTACCTGCTCACCTACGCCGTGCCGATGCTGTTCACCAGCCGGCTCGGTGACCGGTTCGGCCCGAAGCGCGTGTTCCTCGCCGGGCTGATCGTGTTCACCGGCGCGTCGCTGTGGTGCGGCCTGTCCGGCAACGCCGAGATGCTCATCGCCGCGCGGGCCGTGCAGGGGCTCGGCGCCGCGCTGATGACACCGCAGACGCTGGCGTTCATCACGCACCTGTTCCCGCCGGCCAAGCGCGGCCCGGCGATGGGCATGTGGGGCGGCGTCGCCGGGCTGGCGACGATCGCCGGCCCGCTGCTCGGCGGCGTGCTGGTCGACCACCTCGGCTGGGAGTGGATCTTCTTCGTCAACGTGCCGATCGGCGCGATCGCCGTCGTGCTCACCGTGCTGCTGGTGCCGGACTGGCAGCCGAAGCACTCCCACTCGTTCGACGTGCTGGGGATCGTGCTGTCGAGCGCGGCGCTGCTGTGCATCGTGTTCGGCGTCCAGAACGGGCAGCAGTACGACTGGGGCACGGTCTTCGGCGGCATCACGGTGTTCGAGATCATCGGTGCCGGCGTGGTGCTGCTCATCGCCTTCCTGGTGTGGCAGCGGTTCAACAAGCGGGAACCGCTGCTGCCGCTGCAGGTGTTCTCGAACCGGAACTTCTCGGCCGGGACGCTCACCGCGGCCACCGTCGGCTTCGCGATGACCGGCATGTTCCTGCCGCTGGTCATCTACATCCAGTCGGTGCTCGGGCTGACCCCGACCATGGGCGGCCTGCTCACCGCGCCGATGTCGCTGCTGTCCGGGATCATCGCGCCGTTCGTCGGGCGCGCGTCGGACAAGGTGAACGGCAAGTACCTGGTGATGTTCGGCCTGGCGGCGCTCGCGGCCGGGCTCGGCGTCATCGCGCTGCAGGCGACGCCGGACAGCAACCCGTGGTCGTTCGTGCCGGCGCTGCTGGTGTGCGGGCTCGGCATCGGCTGCATCTTCTCGCCGATGAGCAACCTGACGATGGGCTCGGTCGAGCCGCGGCTGGCCGGGACCGCGTCCGGCATCTTCAACACCGCCCGCCAGGTCGGTGGGGTGCTCGGCAGCGCGGCGATCGGCGTGCTGCTGCAGGCGCGGATCAGCGCGTCCATCGCGGACGAGGCCACGAAGGCGGCCGCGCAGCTGCCCGAGCAGTACCGGGCGCCGTTCGCCGAGGGGATCGCGCACGCGGCGGCGAGCACCGGGGAGTTCGGTTCGGCCGGCGGTCCGTCGCCGATGCCGGGGCTGCCCGCGGAGATCGCCGCGCGGGCGGGGAAGCTGGCGACCGAGGCGGTCCACAGTGGACTGACCGACGCCGCCCGGGTGACAATGCTGCTGCCGATGGGTGTGCTGCTGCTCGGCGTGGTTTCCGCGGCGGTGCTGCAGCGGGTCAAGCCGCGCTGGGAAACCCCGGTGCCCGAAGCGGCCGCGGCGTAGAAACCGTGCAGACCCCCGTTCCGGTGTCGGGTACCGGAGCGGGGGCCTGCACGGACCGCGGGAGCGGTGGCTAGCTGCGGTACGACAGGCCGAACCCGTACGGGAACAGGCCCTGCTTGCCGTCACCGGTGTTGATCGGTTCCTGCGACGAGCTCGCCGGCCAGGTGAAGCTCAGCTTCCCGGTCGGGTTGTAGTCGCCGTAGAGGACGTCCGCGACGCCGGCGCCTTCCGAGCCCGGCAGCCAGGCCGCCACCAGGCCCTTCATCGACGGTAGGTGCGCCGCGATGTCCAGTGGCCGCCCGGACACGGTCACCACGACCAGCGGGACACCCGAGGCCTTCAGCTTGCCGATGAGCGCGACGTCTTCGGCGTCGAGGCCGAGGCCGCCGGGCCGGTCTCCCTGCCCTTCGGCGTACGGCGTTTCGCCCACCACGGCGACCGCGACCTTGTAACCGGAGTTGATTCCGCTACCCGCACGGTCATAGGTCACCACCGTGCCTTTCCCGGCACCGGCCTTGATGCCGTCGAGGATCGTCGTGCCCGGGATCACCCGGGTGCCGCTCTGGCCCTGCCAGCTCAGCGTCCAGCCGCCCGCTTGGTTCCCCAGGTCGTTGGCGTTCTTGCCGGCCACGAAGATCCTGTTGTCCTGCTTGGCCAGCGGCAGCACGCCGTCGTTCTTCAGCAGCACCTGCGACTCGCGCGCCGCCTGCCGCGCCACGGCGTGGTGGGCCGCGCTGCCGAGGTCCGCCTGGAGCGAGCGGTCGGTGTACGGGCGCTCGAAGAGGCCCAGTTCGAACTTCTTCGTGAGGATCCGCCGGTTGGCGTCGTCGATGCGGGACATCGGGACGTGCCCGTTGAGGACTTCCGCCTTGAGCGTGCTGATGAACTTGAGGTAGTCGTTCGGGACCATGACCATGTCGATCCCGGCGTTGACGGCCTGGCTGACCTCGGCCGCGGTGAAGCCGGTCCGGCCGTCGATCTGGTCGATGCCGTTCCAGTCGGAGATCACGTACCCGGAGAAGCCCAGCTCCGTCTTGAGCAGGTCGGTGACGAGGAACTTGTTGCCGTGGTCCTTGACGCCGTTCCAGCTGTTGAAGCTGATCATCACCGAGCCGACGCCGTGGGCGATCGCGGCCTGGAACGGCGGCAGGTGGATCTTCCGCAGCTCGTCGAGGCCGATCTGGGTGTTGCCCTGGTCGACGCCGCCGGTGGTGCCGCCGTCGCCGATGAAGTGCTTGGCGGTGGCCATGATCGACGTCGTGTTGCCGAGCGAAGAACCTTGCAGGCCTTCGATGACGACGGAGTTCGCGACGGCGTTGTCGGGAACCTCGCCGAAGGACTCGTACGTGCGGCCCCAGCGGTCGTCGCGGGCGACGCACAGGCACGGCGCGAAGCCCCACTTGACGCCGGTGGCGGCGGATTCCTGGGCGGTGATCGCGCCGATCTGCCTGACCAGCTGCGGGTCGTTCGCGGCGCCGAGACCGATGTTGTGCGGGAAGATCGTGGCGCCGGCGGCGTTGTTGTGGCCGTGCACGGTGTCGGAGCCGTAGACGATCGGGATGCCGAGGCCGGTCGACGTCGCCGCCCGCTGGTAGGCGTCGACCATGTCCGCCCACCCGGCCGGGGTGTTCGGCGACGGCGTCGAGCCGCCGCCGGAGAGGATGGACCCGAGCCGGGCGGCGGCGGACTGGGCGGGGGTCGCGGCACCGCGCTCGCCCTCGGTCATCTGCCCGACCTTGTCGTCGAGCGTCATCCGCGCCATCAGGTCCGTGACGCGGTCGGCCACCGAGGCGCGGGAGTCCTTGTAGAGCGGTGTCACGGAGGCGGAAGCCATCGGGACGAGAGCCGTGCCCGCGAAGAGGAGGCCGGCCAGCGCAAGGGGTCGCAAAGATCTCGTGGTGCGGAGGAGCGGCATGTGTTCCCTCCGTGACGTTCCGTCGATCCATAAGTTGCGAGCCAAAACAAATTAACTCCCCGGTGACGTGACGCCGGTCACAATTCGGTCACGACCGCCTGGTCAAGTAAGTTTCAGACGTGCAGTTCGTCCTCGCCTCCCAGTCCCCCGCCCGCCTCGCCCTCCTGCGCTCCGCGGGCCTCGATCCCGCCGTGTTCGTCTCCGGCGTCGACGAGGACGCGGTCGCCGCCTCGCTGACCGATCCGTCCCCGTCCGAGCTGGTCCAGGCCCTCGCGACGGCCAAGGCCGAAGCGGTCATCGACCAGGTCGCCGCGGCGCACCCGGACGCCGTCGTCGTCGCCTGCGATTCGATGCTTTCGATCCACGGGCAGATGGTCGGCAAGCCCGGTGCGCCGGACGTCGCCCGCACCCGCTGGGCCGCGATGGCGGGAACATCCGGTGCACTCCTCACCGGGCACGCGGTCGTCCGGCTCGACGGCGGGATGCGCGCGAAGGAGGCCGCGGGCTGGGAATCGACCACCGTCCGGTTCGGGACGCCGAGCGAACACGAGATCGACGCCTACGTCGCCAGCGGCGAGCCGCTCAACGTGGCCGGCGGCTTCACGATCGACGGCCTGGGCGGCTGGTTCGTCGAAGGGCTCGAAGGCGGCCACACCAGCGTGATCGGGATCAGCCTGCCCCTGACGCGGCGGCTGCTGGCCGAGGTCGGCGTGAGTGTCGTGGATCTCTGGCGGCCTCCCGCATCCTGAGAAAGGCACCACACCTTCGGGTGATCCGGAAGAGTCCTTCCTTGCCTAACGTTCTCTTCACCCGGCAAGACTGGAAACTTTCGAGCACCGGAGTCGCCCCGTGTCTTTCGTACGGACATACACCAAGCCGCGGGTGTTCGCGGCCGCGGTTCTCGGCTCGCTCGTCGTCGGCGCCCTCCTGGGCGTCGTCGCGCGGCAAACCGAGGCCGGCTGGCTGACCGATCTCCTCGACCAGATCGGCACCATCTTCACCACGCTGCTGCAGATCGCGGTGATCCCGCTGGTCTTCACGGCGATCGTGGTCGGCATCAACAGCCTCCGCAAGCTCGGTGGCGGCCGCACCGCCGCGCGCCTCGGCGGCAAGACGGTGCTGTGGTTCGCGATCACGTCGTTCATCGCGTCGCTGATCGGCATCGCGGTCGGCCGGATCTTCAACCCCGGCTCCGGTGGGCTCGGCGGTGTCGAGGCGACGGCCAAGAACGCCGACAAGGCGGCGCAGAGCGTCGACCACTGGGGCTCTTGGAGCGCTTTCGTAGACGGGCTGCTGCCCGAGAACTTCGTGAAAGCGTTTGCCGACGGCGAGACGCTGCAGGTGCTGTTCCTCGCCCTGGTCATCGGTGCGGCCGCCTACAGCCTCGGCGACAAGGCGAAGCCGTTCGTGGACTTCACGACCAGCGTGTTCGAGATCATCCAGCGCTACCTCGGCTGGATCGTCCGGCTCGCCCCGATCGGCATCGTCGGCCTGATCGGCGCGGCGGTGTCGAACTACGGCGACGCGCTGTTCCGGCCGCTGTTCTCCACCACGCTCGCGGTGTACGTCGGCTGCCTGCTCGTGCTGTTCGTCGTCTACCCGATCCTGCTGCAGTTCGTGGCCAAGGTCAGCCCGCTGAAGTTCTTCGCGAAGGCGGGCACGGCGATCCAGTTCGCGTTCGCCTCGCAGTCCTCGGCCGCCACGCTGCCGCTGACCCGCCAGTCCGCGGTCAACCTCGGCGTCCAGCCGGCGTACGCGGCCTTCGCGACCCCGCTCGGCAGCGCGACCAAGATGGACGGCTGCGCGGCGGTGTTCCCGGCGATCGCGGCGATCTTCGTCGCCAACCTGGCCGGGGTGTCGCTGAACTTCTGGCAGTACGTCGGCATCGTCGTGGTCGCCGTGGTCGGCGCACTGGCGACGGCCGGGACCACCGGCTGGCTGACGGCGTTCACGCTGACGACGTCGTTCATCGGCCTCGACGCCAAGCAGGTCGCGCTGGGCCTGGCCCTGATCTACTCGGTCAACCCGATCATGGACATGATGCGGACGGCGACGAACGTGGCCGGCCAGATCGTGGTCCCGACGATCGTGGCGCGCAGCGAAGGCCTCCTCGACGACGAGGTCCTCAACGCCCCGACCGACCGTCCCGAGCACAGCGACGACGGCTCGGCCGCGCGCCACACCGAGCCCGCCCCCGCCTGATCCGCCCGTCCGTGACGGCCGCCTCGAGTGTTCGAGGCGGCCTTCACGCGTTTCAGGAGGGGCAGCTGCGGAGGTCGGCGCGGGTGAGGCGGATGTCCGGCCAGCCGCGCAGGTCCGACGGCGACGTCACCCGGCGCGTGCAGCCCACCGTCCGGCCCGAGAGGTCGTACACCTCGCCCAGCACCGGGGCGGCCGCGCACTTCGGCGTGCCGGAAGCGGAATCCGGGCAGTCGTGGCGGACCACGATCACGTCGGGGCTGGCGTCGGCCGTGACGTCGTAGAGCGACAGCGTCCCGGCGTCCGCGTAGAACGGCTTGCCCCAGTCGCGCCACACTCCCCCGCCGGCGACCAGCAGCTCGCCGTACGCGGCCGTGCCGTCGTCGCCCACGTCGCCGCGGACCAGGCACGCCGGCGCCGGGCCGTCGATGCAGCGCAGCGAGTTCTGGTCCAGCCGGACACCCAGCTGGGCGATCGACAGCTCGAACACCGTGCCCGGCTCGGGCCCGACGCGCAGGCGGGCCGAACCGCCCGCGGAGTCGGTCAGCAGCACCACCGGCGTGCCCCCGACGGTCACCGCCGCGAGCTGACGGCACGGGCCACCGCCGCAGGTCACCGCGGGTGTCACCGGGCCGGCGGCGGGCTCGGCCAGTCCGGGGGCCGCCTCGGGCCGCGGCCGCAACAGGAACACCGCGCCGATCGCGCCGACCGTGACCACCGCGGCCAGCACCGCGGTCAGCAGCGCCGACCGGGGCGTCCGCGCTGCCGTAGTCCGCATAAGGCAGAGGGTAAGCCGCTTCACGTGGGCGTGTCGGCAACGCCCCGTCGCGGTGTGGCCGGTTCAACCTGACGGGGTCGCACGTAGCGGAGGGTGTCCGTCTATGTTGTCCGGGTGACGAACCCGAACCTGCCGCCCGCCCTGTATCTCCCGACCGGCCCGGTCGACCCCGAGGCCGAAGGCGCGTCCATCGAGCTGCGCCGCACGCCGGACGGCCGCACCGCGCTGGTCGCCTTCACCGCGCTGGACCGGCTGATCGACTGCTGCGGCGAGCACCAGCCGTGGGTGCTGGTGAACACCGAGCACCTGCCGAAGGTGCACTCCGCGAACCCGTACGACGTGATCGTGCTCGACTCGCCGCTGCCCGAGGAGCTGCGCCACCACGTCTGAGCGTGGTCCACCTCTCACTCAGGAGACTCCGGACGTCAGATCCGTAGACTTCCCTGATGCCGCGTGGGCGGTCAGCAATGCAGCTGTCGGACGCAGGAGGTGCGGGGTGGCCGAGCAGGTCGGCGAAACCACGGGTGGTCCGGTGACCAAGATCCTGGTCGCCAACCGTGGCGAAATCGCGGTACGCGTCATCAGAGCCGCGAAGGACGCTGGGCTGGCCAGTGTCGCGGTGTACGCCGACCCGGATCGCGACGCGCCGCACGTACGTCTGGCCGACGAAGCCTTCGCGCTCGGCGGCACGACGGCCGCCGAGAGCTACCTGAACTTCGACAAGCTTTTGGACGCCGCCAAGCGGTCGGGCGCCGACTCGGTGCACCCCGGCTACGGCTTCCTCTCGGAGAACGCGGACTTCGCGCAGGCCGTCCTGGACGCCGGGCTGACCTGGATCGGGCCGAGCCCGCAGGCGATCCGCGACCTCGGCGACAAGGTCACCGCCCGCCACATCGCCACGCGCGCGGGCGCGCCGCTGGTGCCGGGCACGAAGGAGCCGGTCAAGGACGCCGCCGAGATCGTCGCGTTCGCCGACGAGCACGGCCTGCCGGTGGCCATCAAGGCCGCGTTCGGCGGTGGCGGCCGCGGCCTGAAGGTTGCGCGCACCCGCGAAGAGATCCCCGAGCTGTTCGAGTCGGCCACCCGCGAGGCGGTCGCCGCGTTCGGCCGCGGCGAGTGCTTCGTCGAGCGGTACCTGGACAAGCCGCGCCACGTCGAGGCGCAGGTGCTGGCCGACATGCACGGCAACGCGATCGTCGTCGGCACCCGCGACTGCTCGCTCCAGCGCCGGCACCAGAAGCTCGTCGAGGAGGCGCCCGCGCCGTTCCTGAGCGACGAGCAGCGCAAGCGCATCCACGAGTCCGCGAAGGCGATCTGCAAGGAAGCCGGCTACTACGGCGCCGGCACGGTCGAGTACCTCGTCGCGACCGACGGCACGATCTCCTTCCTCGAGGTCAACACGCGGCTGCAGGTCGAGCACCCGGTGTCGGAGGAGACGACCGGGCTGGACCTGGTCCGCGAGATGTTCCGCATCGCGCGCGGCGAGCAGCTGCGGATCACCTCCGACCCCGAACCCCGCGGCCACTCGATCGAGTTCCGCATCAACGGCGAGGACGCCGGCCGCGGCTTCCTGCCGGCGCCGGGCACGGTGACGAAGTTCGTCGCGCCGAGCGGGCCGGGCGTGCGGGTCGACTCGGGGGTCGAATCCGGCAGCGTCATCGGCGGGCAGTTCGACTCGATGCTGGCCAAGCTGATCGTCACCGGGTCGGACCGGAACAACGCCCTCGAACGCAGCCGCCGGGCGCTCGACGAGATGGTCGTCGAAGGCATGGCGACGGTGCTGCCGTTCGACCGCGTGATCGTGAACGACCCGGCGTTCATCGGCGACGAGAACGGCTTCAGCGTGCACACGCGCTGGATCGAGACGGAGTTCGACAACCGGATCGAGCCGTTCGTCGCCCCGGACGTAGAGGCCGCCGAAGAGGAACCGCGGCAGAACGTCGTCGTCGAGGTCGGCGGGCGCCGGCTCGAGGTGTCGCTGCCGGGCGGGTTCGCGTTCGAAGGCGGCGGCGGGGGCGGCGGGACGGCCGTCAAGGCGAAGCCGCGGAAGCGGGCCGGCGGCACCAAGGCGGCGGTGAGCGGTGACGCCGTGACGGCGCCGATGCAGGGCACGATCGTCAAGGTGGCCGTCGAAGAGGGCCAGACGGTCGAAGCCGGTGAGCTGATCGTCGTCCTCGAGGCGATGAAGATGGAGAATCCGGTCACCGCCCACAAAGCGGGCACGGTCACCGGGCTCTCGGTGGAGGTCGGCGCCGCCGTGACGCAAGGCACACAGCTGCTCGAGCTCAAGTAGCACGGTTCGTTACAGATGTCGTGGTGGGCCGCCCCCGGGGCGGCCTACCATCGACTACGTGACCGAAGTCCCGTCTCCGCAGCTGCGGATCAGCGACCAGAACCGTGAGTCCGCGCTGTCCGCCCTCGGCGAGCACATGAGCGCGGGGCGGATCGACATCGACGAGTACGGCGAGCGCTCGGCCCGGATCACCGCGGCCAAGACGCGCGGCGAACTCGCCGAGATCTTCGCGGACCTCCCCGCCCCGCACCCGCGGTACGAGGACGTCCCGCAGGCGGTCGCGGCCCCCGAGCCCGCCGCCGCGCCACCCGAGCCGGCGCGCCCGCGGACCCCGGACAACTGGTCGCCGCCGCAGCGGTTCCTCGCCGCGATCGTGCCGCTGGCCTTCATCGCCGCGATCGCGCTGATCGCCACCGGCACGCTGGCCTGGCCGATCATCTTCGTCCCGATCGGGCTGACGGTGTTCGGCAAGTCGATGTGGGGCCACGACTGGAACCACGACCAGCACCACCGCGACCGCCGCGAGCGGCACCTGCGCGACCGCGAGCGCCGCCGCGAGCTGCGCGACTCCTACCGCCGCGAACTGGGCCGCTGATCCGGCCGTGGGCGACATGCGGTTGAGCGACGAGGAACGCCAGGACGCCCTGGACGTCCTGGAGGAACACGTCCGCACCGGCCGGCTCGACATCGACGAGTACGGCGCCCGGTCCGCGAAGGTCACCGCGGCGAAGCGCGTCAGCGAGCTCGTGCCCCTCTTCGACGACCTGCCCTCGCCCCGGCCGAGCGCGTTGCTGACCGGGGTGTCCGCGCCCATGGTGGCGCCTGCCGGGGACACCGCCCTGGTCCGGTTCCTGACGGCGGGCGCGGTGCCGATCGCGATCGTCCTGGCGATCGCGGTGCTGATCCTCTCCCGCGGCCGGCTGCTGATCATTTCGGTGGCGCTGCCGCTGGTGGTGGCCATGATCGCCGGGGCACGCCGCCGCCGTTCCTGATTGCTCCCTTCGCCGGGCAACCTGCTCCCGCGCTCCGGCGTGGTGATCACACGCAGGTCGGGGGAAAGGGAGGAATCCATGGGCAGGATGTGGGCGCGATCGGGGGTGCTCGCCACCGTGGCGATCGCCGTCGCGGGGCTGGCCGCGGGGCCGGCGCAGGCCGAGGCCGGGCGGCCGAGCTGGCAGCCGGCGGTGCTGCCGTTGCCGGCCGGGGCCGACCCCGCGGGGCACGGCTACCTGAAGGCTTCGAACGGCCGCGGCGAGTACACGGGGTCGTTCGTCGTCGACGGCAAGCTGCAGGTCGTGAGCTGGCGCGGCGGCAAGCCGGTGCTGCGCGGCGTCCCGGACGGCTTCGAGTGGGCCATGGTCGAGGACGAGAACGGCGCCGGCACCGTCGTCGGCACGGCGATCGACTACGACGCGAGCGCCGTCCGGCCGTTCGTGCTGGACGCGAGCGGGTTCCACCTCCGCGAGACGCCGGCGGGCTACAAGGAGGCCCAGACCACGGCCGTCAACGCCCGCGGAGACGTGCTGGGGCAGGTCTTCCACGAGGACCCGGCGCGGGACGGCGCGATCGTGTGGCCGGCGGACGGCCGCGCACCGGTGATCATCCCGGCGACGCACCAGTACGAGCTCCCACTGGACATCGACGACGACGGGACCGTGCTGTTCTCCTCCTTCGAGTCGGGCCTGTTGTGGAAGGACGGCGGCTACCGGGCGCTCACCGCACCGGGCTTCCAGTACACGAGCGGCTCGGCGATCCGCCACGGCGTCGTCGTCGGCTCGGCCTCGGACGGCACGGTCGCGGGCTCCCGGGCCATGCGCTGGAACTCCGCCGGGGTGCCGGCCGTCCTGCCCGGCGGCGACGCCGCGTATGCGCTGAACCGCGCGGGGCTGACCTACGGGACGACTCCGGTACCGGGCTCGTTCCGCGGCAAGCCGAGCACGTGGTTCGGCACCACCCCGACCGGTGAGCTGCGGCAGCCGGGCGGTTATCCGAACTTCCAGGCGAGCGGGGTGACCGACGACGGAACGTTCGCCGGTGTCGCGTCGAACGGGCCGCTCGACGAGGGCGGAGTGCCGGTGATCTGGCGCTTCACCCGCTGAGCCGTCCTTGATCGCCGGGCCGGGAGCGGCTCGCTCCCGGCCTGGCTAGGCTGGGCGGAGTGGAACCGGTGGAGATCAACGCGGGCACGTACTACCTGCGCCAGTTGCGCGCCGACCGCCACCTCGACGACCGCCCGTTGCTGATGGAGGCGTTCGCCGATCCGACGCACCGCAAGTACGTCCTGAACTACCGGCTGCGCACCCTGGACGAGGCCACGGAGTACGTGGCCCTGCGGGCGGCCCAGTGGGCGGGCGACGAGCGTTGTTCCTGGGCGATCGCCGAGCCGACCTCGGGCCGGCTGCTGGGCGAGGTCGGGCTGCGCGAGCTGAACCTGGACGCGTCGTACGCCGAGGCGACGATCTGGGTCCACCCGGCCGAGCGCGGCAAGGGGATCGCGACGACGGCGTTGAACGCGGCGCTGCGGTTCGGCTTCGGCGGCCTCGGGCTGACCGAGGTCAGCTACCGGTACGAGGAGAGCAACGCGGCCTCGGCGATCGTCGCCGAGCGCTGCGGGTTCACCTTGGTGGGCCCGGAGGCCGAGCGGGCGCCGACCGGTGAGCGGCTGATCCGCTGGCACCGGACGTCGTGACCCCCGCTCAGCTCACCGGCTCCACGATGCCCGCCCGGGCCTCCGGCGCCGCCGACCTCAGCGCGTCCGCCGCTTCGTCGTTCGGCTGCGACTGGGACTTGCGCTCCGCCTCCACCCGGGCCCGGTAGACCTCGATCTCGTGCTTCACCGTTTCGGGCGACCAGCCGAGCACCTCGCCCACGAGCGTGGCCACCTGCTCGGCGCAGTCCACGCCGCGGTGCGCGTACTCGATCGAGATGCGCGTCCGGCGGGCGAGGACGTCCTCCAGGTGCAGCGCCCCTTCGTGCGAAGCCGCGTACACCACTTCGACGCCCAGGTAGTCCGGGGCGTGCTCGATCGGCTTCAGCAGCTCCGGGCGGCCTTCCGCCGAGGCCAGGACCTCGTGGACGAGTGAGCCGTAGCGGTCCAGCAGGTGCCTCACCCGGTAGGGGTGCAAGCCGTGCTCCGCGGCCAGGTGGTCGGCTTGGTTGACCAGCGCGTGGTAGCCGTCCGCGCCCAGGAGGGGGACCTTGTCCGTGATCGACGGCTGGGAGCGGCCCGGCAGGTCCACCGCCGCCGCGTCGACGGCGTCCGCCGCCATCACCCGGTAGGTCGTGTACTTGCCGCCCGCGATCGCCACCAGGCCCGGGGCCACGCGGGCCACCGCGTGCTCGCGCGACAGCTTCGACGTCTCTTCGCTCTCCCCCGCCAGCAGCGGGCGAAGGCCGGCGTACACGCCTTCGATGTCGTCGTGCGTCAGCGGGGTCGCGAGGACCGTGTTGACGTGCTCCAGGATGTAGTCGATGTCGTGCTTCGTCGCCGCCGGGTGGGCGAGGTCGAGGTTCCAGTCCGTGTCCGTCGTGCCGACGATCCAGTGGTTGCGCCACGGGATGACGAACAGGACCGACTTCTCGGTGCGCAGGATCATCCCCGACTCCGAGACGATCCGGTCGCGCGCGACGACGATGTGCACGCCCTTGCTCGCGCGCACCCGGAACCGGCCGCGGCCGCCCGAGAGGCGCTGCAGCTCGTCGGTCCAGACGCCGGTGCAGTTGATCACCGCGGCGGCCGAGATCTCCGTTTCGCGCCCGTCCTCGACGTCGCGCACGCGCACGCCGGACACCCGGTCGGCTTCGCGCAGGAACCCGACGACCTGGGTCGACGTCCGCACGACCGCGCCGTAGTGCGCCGCCGTCCGCGCCACCGTCATCGTGTGGCGGGCGTCGTCGGACTGCGCGTCGTAGTAGCGGATCCCGCCGATCAGCGCCGAGCGCTTGAGCGCCGGCACCATCCGCAGCGCGCCGGCGCGGGTCAGGTGCTTCTGCCCCGGAACGCTGCGGGCGCCGCCCATCGTGTCGTACATCAGCAGGCCGGCCGCGGTGTACGGGCGCTCCCAGACGCGGTGCGTCAGCGGGTAGAGGAAGCTGACCGGCTTCACCAGGTGGGGCGCGATCGTCGTCAGCATCAGCTCGCGCTCGCGCAGCGCCTCCCGGACCAGGCCGAATTCGAGCTGTTCCAGGTACCGCAGGCCGCCGTGGAAGAGCTTGCTCGACCGGCTCGACGTCCCGGACGCGAGGTCGCGGGCCTCGACGAGGGCGACCCGCAGCCCGCGCGTCGCGGCGTCCAGCGCCGTGCCCGCCCCGACCACGCCGCCGCCGATGACGACGAGGTCGAACGTCTCCTTGCCGAGCCGCTGCCACGTCTCTTCCCGCTTGACCGGGCCCAGTCGAGCCGGGTTCGTCTCCGCTGCGTGCTGCGCCACGTGACATTCCTCCTCGTGCCGGCGAGGCTTCCAGCATCGCACGACCCGGTGATCATCCGCCCGTCCACGGATGACACTTGTGGCGTAACCCTCCGCGATCTTGAAAAGATTCGGCTGCCCGGTGCTTGGAAGTAGCTTCTACGCCCCGGTAACGTCGCGCGGACGTGGGTCGGCAACGGGGCCGTGGCACGCCGTGATCGACCCTGCGCAGAGTGTCCAGTGTGGAGGTGCAGCGGTGAGTGCTGGAGCAATAATCGTCTGGGAACTACTGGGAACGGCCGCGCTGATCCTGCTCGGCAACGGCGTCGTCGCGAACCACGTGCTCCGTAAGAACAACGGTCACAACGCGGGCTTCCTGTTCATCAACTTCGGCTGGGCGTTCGCCGTCTTCACCGGCGCCAGCATCGCCGCCCCGAGCGGGGCCCACCTCAACCCGGCCGTGACCCTCGGCCTCGCCATCGCCGACAAGACGAAGTGGGCGGACGTCCCGCTGTACTTCATCGGCCAGTTCGCCGGCGCCATCCTCGGTGCCGTCCTCTGCTGGGCCGCCTACAAGCTGCAGTTCGACGACCACCCCGAGCCCGAGAACACCCTCGGCATCTTCTCCACCGCACCGCAGATCCCCAACACCGCCTGGAACCTCGTCACCGAGATCATCGGCACCTTCGTGCTGGTCGCCTGGATCCTGCTCAGCCCGGTCTACGCGGCCGGCGACGGCGGCACCCCGAACTTCGGCAACTCCGCACTGGGCTACGCGGGCGTCTCGTTCGTGGTGCTCGTGATCGGTACCTCCCTCGGCGGGCCGACGGGCTACGCCATCAACCCGGCCCGCGACCTGGGCCCGCGGATCGCGTACGCGTTCCTGCTGCCGATCAAGAACAAGGCCAACGCGAACTGGGGCTACTCGTGGATCCCGGTCGTCGGCCCGCTCGTCGGCGGCGCCCTGGCCGCTCTGCTGTACCTCGCCGTCCACAACCTGACCTGATCGCCCGTTCGACGGAAATCCGGGAGCACACATGACTTCGTACGTAGCCGCGATCGACCAGGGCACCACGTCCACCCGGTGCATGATCTTCAACCACGAGGGCCGCGTCGTCTCGGTCGACCAGCGCGAGCACGAGCAGATCTTCCCGCGCGCCGGCTGGGTCGAGCACAACGCGGAAGAGATCTGGGAGAACACGCGCCGGGTCGCGGCGGGGGCGCTGGCCAAGGCCGACCTCACGGCCAAGGACATCGCCGCCGTCGGCATCACCAACCAGCGCGAGACCGCCCTCGTCTGGGACAAGACCACCGGCAAGCCGGTGTACAACGCGATCGTCTGGCAGGACACCCGCACCGACAAGATCGTCACCGAGCTCGGCAACCTCGGCGGCGGCCAGGAGCGCTACCGCGACAAGGTCGGCCTCCCGCTCGCGACGTACTTTTCCGGGCCCAAGGTCAAGTGGATCCTGGACAACGTCGAGGGCGCGCGCGAGAAGGCCGAGGCCGGCGACCTGATCTTCGGCAACATGGACACCTGGGTGCTGTGGAACATGACCGGTGGCGCGGACGGCGGCGTGCACGTCACCGACCCGACCAACGCGTCGCGCACCATGCTGATGGATCTCGACACCCTGCAGTGGGACGCCGAGATCGCCGGTGAGATGGGCATCCCCCTTTCGATGCTGCCGGAGATCCGTTCCTCGTCCGAGGAGTACGGCAAGGTCCGCGAGAAGGGCGCGCTGGCGGGCGTCCCGATCGCGGGCATCCTGGGCGACCAGCAGGCCGCGACGTTCGGCCAGGCCTGCCTCTCGCCCGGCGAGGCCAAGAACACCTACGGCACCGGCAACTTCATGCTGCTCAACACCGGCACCGAGAAGGTGATGTCGCAGAACGGGCTGCTCACCACGATCTGCTACAAGATCGGCTCGAACGACACGGTCTACGCGCTGGAAGGCTCCATCGCCGTCACCGGTTCGCTGGTGCAGTGGCTGCGCGACAACCTCGGCATGATCACGACGGCGGCCGAGATCGAGGAGCACGCGCGCAGCGTCGAGGACAACGGCGGCGCGTACTTCGTCCCGGCGTTCTCGGGCCTGTTCGCTCCTTACTGGCGATCCGACGCCCGCGGCGCGATCGTCGGCCTCACCCGGTTCGTCAACAAGGGCCACCTCGCCCGCGCGGTGCTGGAGGCGACGGCGTTCCAGACGCGCGAGGTGCTCGAGGCGATGAACGCCGACTCGGGTGTTTCGCTCACCTCCCTCAAGGTAGACGGCGGAATGGTCGTCAACGAGCTGCTCATGCAGTTCCAAGCCGACATCCTCGGCGTGCCGGTGATCCGCCCGGTGGTCAACGAGACCACCGCGCTGGGTGCCGCGTACGCCGCCGGCCTCGCCGTCGGGTTCTGGAAGTCCGAGGACGACATCCGCACCAACTGGGCCCAGGACAAGCAGTGGGAGCCATCGATGGACGACGCCCGCCGCGAGCGCGAGTACCGCAACTGGAAGAAGGCGGTGACCAAGACCTTCGACTGGGTCGCCGACGAGGACTGACCGGCCGGGGCCGGGGGTGCCACGTCGTGGCGCTCCCGGCCTGGCTGTTCAGGCCTCCGCGCGCCGAGGTCCCGCCGCGCTCCCGGCTCGCCCGGCCGCACCCCCACGCCAAAGGCGCCACCCGGGCCCTCCCGGTCTGGCCGGTCGCATCGCCCACGGCCGAAGGTGCCGCCTCACAGCGCTCTCAGTCCGCCCGGCGCCCCTCCCAATGCCGAGCGCGCCGACGGCACTCCCAGCCGCCCGACGACCCCTCCCAACGCCGAGGCCGCCGACGGCGCTCCCGGCCTGGCCGGTCACACCTCCCACAGCCGGAGGCGCCGCGCCATGGCGCTCCCAGGCCGCCCGACACCGGCCGAGGTCGCCGCCTCCCGCTGCTCCCGGCTCACCCGATCGCGCCTCCCGCGGCCAAGTGACCACGCCCCCCTGCCAGAGCGCCGCTCCGCCCGCCCGGATCACACCTCCCAGCCCTCCGGCCCGCCCGGTTCACACCTCCCAGCCCTCCGGCTCACCGGATTGCGCGTTCGGGGCGATGATCACGAACGGCACTCCCTGATCGTCCGCCACCCGCACCTGCCGCCCGTACGGTGAGTCGAACGGCTTGCCCTCGACCGTGCCGCCCAGGTCGGTCACCTTGGCCGCGCTCTGGTCGGCGTCCGCCACCCAGAAGTACGCCGACCAGTACGACGGCACCTCGGGTGGTACCGATGCCGGCACCGTGCCGAGCCCGCCGATCGGGCGCCCGTCGATCAGCACCACCGCGTACGTGAATCGGTCGCTCGAGATGTCCTGGAAGCCGTAGCCGAAAATCTCCTCGTAGAACGGCTTCGCCGCCGCGAAGTCGCGGCTCATGCATTCGTTCCAGGCCAAGGTGCCCGGGGCCGCCGTGACCTGCGTGCCGATGTGGTTGCCGGCCTCCCAGAGCCCGAAGACGGCACCCGCCGGGTCGGCGGCGATCGCCATCCGGCCCTCCTTCAGCACTTCCGTCACCGGCACCACGATCTGCCCGCCCGCCTCGGTGATGGCCGTGGCTGTGCGGTCCACATCGGACACCGCGAGGTAGGTCGTCCAGAACGGGGGGATGTCCTGGCCCGGTGGGGTCCGGCCGATGCCGGCGACCGGGCGCCCCCGCAGCTGCGCCATGCCGTAGAAGCCGGTCTCCTCACCGCCCCGCTGCACGTCCCAGCCGAACAGGCCGCCGTAGAAGGCGATCGCCTTCTCATGATCGGGCACCATCAGGTCCACCCAGCCGGGCGTACCGTCCGGCCAGCTTTCGTCCCGGAACACCATGCCGACTCCCAACCCCTCGTCCGTGCCGCCGCTGGTGACGACCGGCACAGTCTTGCACCGGGCACCGACAAAACCGAAAATCAGGCCTGGACCAGGCGGGCGTACACGACGATGTTGTCGACGTAGTTGTGCGCGCTCCGGTCGAAGACGCCGCCGCAGGTGATCAGCCGCAGCTCGGGACCGGCCGTGTCGTCGTAGACGCCTTCGGCCTCGAAGTCCTTCTTCGGCACCTGGTGCACCTTCGTCACCTCGAAGACCACCGTGGTGCCGTCCTTGCGGGCGATCGAAACGCGGTCCCCGGCGGCCAGCTCCTTGAGCCGGAAGAAGATCCCCTTCTGGTGATTGCCGTCGACGTGCCCGAGGACGACGGCCGGGCCGACCTCGCCCGGCGTCGGCGCGTAGGTGTACCAACCGGCCTGCAGCGGCGTGGTCACCGGCGGCACCTCGACGGTGTTGTCCGGGTTGAGTCCCAGCGGGACCAGCGACGAGTGCGCGCCGATCTTCGGGATGTCGATGGAGACGGGTTCGGACTTGGGCAACGCCGCGACGGCCTCCTGGCTGTCCGCCTGCGGCTCCGGCGCGACCGCGACCGGCTGGGCCGCCGGCGGCTCGGCGGTACCCGGGCCGGGGCCGCCGCCGAGCGTCAGCGCCAGCACCACCAGCGTGGCCAGCAACGCGGCGACGACGGCGATCAGGACACCCCGTCTGTTCGTGATCCTCCTGGTCATGTCTCCCCCTGACTGGCGCCTGCAAGTTCACACGTCCGGGTGGTCCGTTCGGTTGCGTCCCGACGGTACCTCCGCGGCCGGATCAGCGGCGGCGCGCCCGCCGGGCCAGCACGAGCCCGGTTCCGCCGAGGGCCAGCACCCCCATGGCGGCCGCGGCCGGGAAGCCGGAGCCGTCGACCGGGCCATCGGTGCCCCCGGTCTGCGGCGCGCCGGACGGCACCTTGGCGACCTGCCTGGCCGCCGGGAGCACCTCGAAGACCGTGCTGGAGTCCTCGTGGGCGCAGTACATCGTCACGGTGTACTTGCCGGGCTTGACGTCCTTCACCACGGCGGTCGCCCAGGCACCGCTCTTGTCGAAGGCCAGCGCCGCCGACTGGACGGAGACCTTCTCGTCGGGCCCGTGCGTGCGGCAGACGAAGTCGAGCTTCACGCGCGTGCCCGGTACCGCCTTGCCGGGAACGACGGTCAACGAGCGGTTGATCCGGGCGATCGGGCCGTCCGGGAAGTCGGTGCCCGGGTCCGTCGTGCGCGGCACCGTCGGCATGCCGGTCGGGGACGGCGGCGCGGTCCGGATCGTGCTCGTGGACGGGGTCGCCGGTCCCCCGGTCGGCGTCGTGGCGAGCGCCGCGCCGGGCGCGAGAACCAGGAAAGCCGCGGCAACGCCCGCGACGACAACGGTGTTCTTCATTCTTTCTCCCCTGTCGATTCCGGATCGGAAAACAACGGGCGACGGCCACCGTTCGCAGTTCCCCCTGCTTCGGCCCCAGCCCCCACCTTCGCTTATCAAGACGTCTCCACCTGCGGTTGGTTGCGTCCGGAGGTCACGAATGCGTCGCGAAAACGCGCAGGAAAAAAGCCGCCCTCGGGCGGCTTCCGGTTCGGGGAAATCAGCGGATCAACGTCGCCATGATCGTCGCGCCAGCACGAGACCGCCACCGCCGACGGCCAGCACGCCCATCGCGCCGGCGGCGGCGAGCGGTCCGTGGCCGGCCGAACCACCACCGGTCTGCGGTGCGCCCGACGGCACCTTCGCCACCTGACGACGTTCACCCAGAACGGTGAACTTCGTGGTCAGTTCCGCGCCGCCGCAGGAGAACGACACCCGGTACACGCCCGGTTTCGCGGCCTGCACCACCGCCGCCGCGGCCGCGGCGGGCGCCTTGGCCGGGTCGTTCTGCGGGCCGACGCGCCGCAGCGCGCCAACCTTGAGGACCGGGGACGCCAGGTCGCGCGTGCTCGCGGCTTCGCAGCCGAGCCGGATCTGCACCTTCGCGCCGGGGCGGGCCGCGGTCGGCATGACGCGGAGGTAGGCCTTCGGGTTTCCCGCGTGCTTGGCCGGCGTCGCGGCGAAGGCCGCCGGGGCCGTGAGCAACAAGCCACTCGAAACGGCGGCGACGGCCAGGAACCTTTTCATTTCCAACCCCTCTTCCCTCCCCGGAGAGTTCTGGGGGGAAATCAGCCCGCCATGCTGCCGTCGCCGGCCTTCGCGGCGCCGGACGGCACCTTCGCGACCTGGGCGGCGGGCACCGAGAACTGCGTGGTGTAGGTCTGGCCGCCGCAGGTCACGCTCAGCGGGTACGTCCCCGCCGCGGTGCCGGGCTTGAGCTCGACGTCGGCGCTGATGTTCGCGTCGGCGCCCATGAACGGGCCGGGGGTGTAGTTGCTGAACGTCAGCACCGGCGAGGCGAAGGCCGGCGAAGGGCCATCGCACTTCGCCAGCGCGACGTTCGGCGCGTCGCGGACGTACTTGTCCACCAGCGTCTGGTTGATCGCGGTGTTCACGTTGAGCTGAACGCTGCCCGTCTTCGCGCTCGGCGCGGGGCTCGTGCTCGGGGCCGGACCAGTGCTCTGCGCCATCGCCGGTCCCGTCAGCGCCGTCGCCCCGATCACCGCTGCCGCAACGAAAACCACCGTCTTGCGCACGTTCGCACCCTTCGCGTCCTTCAGCCTTACAACCGACAAGACGCGGCGGGTGCGCCCGGGTTGCGTGCCGGATCAGTCGAGATCGTCGTGGCGCATGAGCTGGCGGCCGGCCTCGGTGATCGAGCCCGACAGCGACGGGTACACCGAAAATGTCAGTGCCAGGTGGTCCACTGTGAGCTGGTTCTGGACGGCGAGCGCGATGGGAAGGATGAGCTCGCTCGCCTGCGGCGCCACGACGACCCCACCGACGACCACGCCGGTGGCGGGGCGGCAGAACAGCTTCACGAAGCCTCGGCGGAGGCCCTCCATCTTCGCGCGCGCGTTGGTGGCCAGGGGCAGCATGATGGTGCGCGCGGGCACCTCGCCGGAGTCGATCGCCTGCTGGCTGATGCCGACGGTGGCGATCTCCGGGTGGGTGAACACGTTGGCGGCGACGGTCTTGAGCTTGATCGGCGCGACGCCTTCGCCCAGCGCGTGCCACATCGCGATGCGGCCCTGCATGCTCGCCACCGAGGCCAGCATGAGCACGCCGGTGCAGTCGCCGGCGGCGTAGATCCCGGGAACGGAGGTGCGCGAAACGCGGTCGACGGTGATGAACCCGCCGGGGCCGGGCTCGATGCCGACCTTGTCCAGGCCGATGTCCCTGGTGTTGGGCACCGACCCGACGGTCATCAGCGCGTGGCTGGCTTCGATCACGCGGCCGTCGGCGAGGTGGATCTCGACGCCCTTTTCGGTGCGCTCGACGCGGTCGGCGCGCGCCTGCTTGGCGACGGTCGTACCGCGCTGGGAGAAGACCTCTTCGAGCACGGCGGCGGCGTCGGCGTCCTCGTGCGGGAGGACGCGGTCCCGGCTGGAGACGACGGTGACCTTGACGCCCATCTCGGTGTAGGCGGACGCGAACTCGGCGCCGGTGACGCCCGAGCCGATCACGGCGAGGTGCTCCGGCAGCTCCTGGAGCTCGTAGAGCTGGCGCCAGTCGAGGATGCGCTCGCCGTCGGGCACGGCGCCGGGCAGGACGCGCGGGGTGGCGCCGGTGGCGATGAGGACGACGTCGGCGGGCAGTTTCTCGGTGCCGTCCTTGGTCGTGACGGCGACCTTGTGCGTCGCCAGGCCGGGCTCTTCGTCGCAGAAGCGGGCCTCGCCGGCGATGACGCGGACGCCTTCGCGCTGGACGCGGGCGCGGATGTCGGCGGACTGGGCGAGCGCGAGGCCCTTCACCCGGCCGTGGACGGTCGGGAGGTCGATGCTGGTGTCGGCCAGGTCGGTGTTGATGCCGAGCTCGCTGAGGTCGTGCATCTTCGCCAGCGCGCCGGAGCTCGCGATGAACGTCTTCGAGGGGACGCAGTCGTAGAGGACGCAGGCGCCACCGAGGCCGTCCCGCTCGACGATCGTGACGTCGGCTCCGTGCTGGGCTGCGACCAGCGCGGCTTCGTAGCCGGCCGGGCCCCCGCCCATGATCACGATCCTGGTCACCTGGGTCCTCCTCGGAGTGAGCGTGCGGTGCTCTCACCGTACGCGGCGAAGGTGACCGGACACTGAAGTGGGCGAACACGGCGAGTGCGTCCACTCGGGTGAGGGAGGTGTCGCTACGCTGTCGGCGTGCCGTTGTATGCCGCGTACGGATCGAACATGGAGCCCGCCCAGATGCTGGAGCGCGCGCCGCACTCGCCGATGGCCGGCACCGGCTGGCTGGAGGGCTGGCGCCTGACCTTCGGCGGCGAGGACCTGGGGTGGGAAGGTGCCCTGGCCACGATCGTCGAGGACCCGGGCTCCCGGGTGTTCGTCGTCCTCTACGACGTGACCTCGCTGGACGAGGACGGCCTGGACCGCTGGGAAGGCGGCGAGCTGGGGATCCACTCGAAGATCCGCCTCCGCGTCCAGACGATGGACGGCTCGGTCCTGGCCTGGCTGTACGTCCTGGACGCCTACGAAGGCGGCCTCCCCTCAGCGCGTTACCTGGGCGTCCTGGCCGACGCCGCCGAGGCGGCCGGCGCCCCCGCCGACTACGTCGACGACCTCCGAACCCGCCCCTGCTCCGGCATAACCGGCTAACCCGTGTCGACCCCCCAATCACGCGTGTCGACCCTTCAATCACGCGTGTCGACCGTTTGATCACGCAGCGCGGCCGGATCGCCGGTCGAAGGCGTCCCGCAACGCGGTCAGCAGACGGCTCGGATCCCGGAGGTCGGCCGCGGCGGCCCGGATGGTGATCCAGCCCCGAGCCGCCATTCGTTCGTCGCGTTCGAGGTCGTACTCGCGCCGTTCCTCGTGAGCCGCGAACCCGTCGTACTCGAGCGCGATCTGCCTGCTCGGCCACGCCATGTCGAGCACATAGAGCTTGCGGCCGTCGATGGTGGTCATCTGGTACTGGGGCTCGGGCACCGGAAAGCCGGCTTCGACGACGATCAACCGGAGCACGCTCTCGGGAGGCGATTCCGCCTTGCCCGTGGCGAGGTCCAAGAGCATCAAGGCCCTGTGGATACCTCGCCGGTCCCGGCGGTCGGAAAGCCGGTCGCGCACGTTCTCGCGGAGCTTCGCGCAGTGGTCCGGCGGCAGGCCTCGCATGGCTTCGTCGACCGCGGGAAAGGCCGCTCGCTTGTCCCCGTCGCAGAGGAAGTCGGCCAGTGCCCGATCGAGGAGGAACGTGGCGAGACCCTCGATTTCGATGACGTCCTGATCGCGGAAGTCACCCTGGTGCACCACCAGGCCGGCGCGCGATCGGATGCGCCGGGAGTGCGGCACCATCACGTGGATCTCGCGCTCGTCGGCTGACGAGATGCCATGCAGCGCAAGGGAAGTGACGCCGGCCAGCGCAACGGGAGGACCGACGGCGAGCAGCCCGGCAGCGGCTCTCGTCGGCAGCTTCAACAGGTCGGCGGCGTGCACGACGACACCTCGCCACGGCTGCGAAAGCAACCCTCGGTCGAGCCCTTCGAGGACTTTGCGTCGTCCCAAAAGCCTGTCAGCTTCGGCGCGCGATAGCACCCCGTGTCGTCTTGCCCACTCGGTCACAAGATCGAGAATGAGGCCCGGCCGAGCCAGGATGAAAGGGCCTCATCCTCGATCTGTGGACAACTACCCACCTGTGGATAACTTGTGTACAACCGTCCGTGCGGGAACGGTCGACACGCGTGATCAGAAGGTCGACACGCGTGATTGGAGGGTCGACACGGTCTAGGCGAGGGTGGTTAGGGCGGTGTGGACGAGGGTTCGGACTCCGCAGAGGAGGGCTCGCTCGTCGAGGATGAAGGTCGGGCGGTGGATGTCCGATTGGGGGGCGGGCGGGCCGGGCCAGACGCCCAGGCGGGCGAAGGCTCCCTGGACGTGCTCCAGGTACCAGCCGAAGTCCTCGCCTCCCGAAGACTGCTCCGTCGGGGCCACCGCGCCCTCGCCGAGGGCCGCCTCGACGCCGGCGCGCATCAGGGCCGTCGACTCCGGGTCGGAGACCACCGGGGGGACACCGCGGCGGTAGTCCAATGAGAAGCCGACGCCGGTGGGGGCCAGGAGCGACTCCACCGAGGAGGCGACCAGGGGCTCCAGGGCCGTCCAGACCTCGTGGTCGGCCGTGCGCAGGGTGCCGCGCAGGACGCCGTCCTGGGGGACCGCGTTGGCCGCCTGGCCCGCGTGGACCGCTCCCCACACCAGGACCGTCCCGGAACGCGGATCGACGCGGCGGGAGAGCACCGCGGGCAGGGACGTGATCACCGTGCCCAGCGCGTGGACCAGGTCCGCCGTCAGGTGGGGCCGGGACGTGTGGCCGCCCGGGGACGTCAGGCGCAGCTCGATCAGGTCGGCCGCCGACGTCAGGGCCCCGACGCGCATTCCGACCGAGCCCACCTCGAGCCGCGGGTCGACGTGCAGGCCGTAGATCCGCTCGACGCCGTCCAGCGCGCCCGCCGCGATCATGTCCAGGGCTCCCCCGGGCATGACCTCCTCGGCCGCCTGGAAGATCAGCCGGACCCGGCCCGGCAGCTCCGGCGCGCCGGCCAGGGCGCGGGCCGCGCCCAGCAGGATCGCCGTGTGGGCGTCGTGGCCGCACATGTGGGCCGCGCCCTCGGTCGTCGACGCGTAGGGCAGGCCCGTCGCCTCCGTCAGCGGCAGCGCGTCCATGTCCGCGCGCAGCGCCACGCACCGCTCGCCACTGCCGATGTCGCAGACGACGCCGGTGCCGCCCGGCAGCACCCACGGCTTGAGCCCGACCGAACGCAGCAGCGTGACGACCAGTTCCGTGGTCGCGAACTCGTGCCGCGACAGCTCCGGGTGCGCGTGGATGTGCCGTCGCCAGGCGAGCACGTCGGTCGCGTTGGCGCGCAGCCAGTCGTCCAGCCAGAACGGGCCGCGGCCCGCACCAAGGTCCTCCACGGGAGCCATGCTTACGCCGGCTTCGGAAATGAGCGCCTCGGACCCCTCCATGGGGTTGATGATGCGCCCTTGGGGGTCGCCTGGAACGTCCGGCCGTGAGTCGAGCACCGTCACGCCGCACCTCCTCCCGCAACACGGGTAACCCGCGCAGCGGCTGGGGTCACGCGTCGTGCCGATCGATCTGTACGCATTTGCAGACGATCGTGCACCATGCAGGCGGCAAGCCGCGCCTCGAAAAGCGCCGTCCTAGACGGCCGGTACCGGATCTGCGTTGAACGGCGTGGCTAGTTCGGCAAAGCCGAAAACCTCAGGACCCCTTGGCCCGCTTCGAACGGATCTTGCGCCCCCAGATCACGATGCCGAGCAGGACGACCGCGATCAGGCCCGCGACCAGCTTGTTCCGGGTCTTTTCGCTGTTCGCCTTGTCCGTCTGGGCCGGGTCGAGGACCGGCCCCGGAGGCTGGGTCTGCGCCGGCACCAGCGCTGCGGAAGACACGCTCACCGTCACGGCCACCGGGCGCACCGGCGCCGCGTACGCCGGCGACGCGGTGAACAGCACCACGCCGAGCAGCCCGACCAGGACCAGACCCCGCAGTTTCGCCATGTCATCCCTTCGCCACGACCAGGCATTCTGCCCGTGGACCGCCCGCACGTCAGCCACCGAACGCGTCGAGGATCCGCTGAGCACCGAGGGTAGCCGTCAGTTCACCGTCCCGCACCGCCCGCTCGACGTCAGGAACGACCGTTCGCACGTCCGGATGCACCGCCAGCCGACCGAGCAGCTGCTCGCGCACCATCGCCCAGGTCCAGTCGACCTGCTGCTGCCGCCGCCGCGCGTCGAGTTCGCCGGACGCCGTCAGCGTGTCGCGGTGCCGCTCGATCGCGCCCCAGACCTCGTCGAGCCGCAGGTTGTGCAGGCCGCTGCAGGTCAGCACCGGCGGCGTCCACGACGCTTCGGGCCCGTAGATCATCCGCAGCGCGCCGGCCAGTTCCCGCGCCGCGCGCCGGGCGTCCCGCTCGTGGTCGCCATCGGCCTTGTTGACCGCGATGACGTCGGCGAGCTCCAGCACGCCTTTCTTGATGCCCTGGAGCTGGTCGCCGGTGCGGGCCAGCGTGAGGAACAGGAAGCAGTCGACCATGTTCGCGACGGTCACTTCGGACTGTCCGACCCCGACTGTCTCGACCAGCACGACGTCGTAGCCGGCCGCCTCCATCAGCACGATCGTCTCGCGGGTGGCCCGCGCGACCCCGCCCAGCGTCCCGGACGTCGGCGACGGCCGGATGAACGCCCGTTCGTCGACCGCCAGCCGCGCCATCCGGGTCTTGTCGCCGAGGATCGACCCGCCGGTCCGGGTGGACGACGGGTCGACGGCCAGCACGGCGACGCGGTGCCCGGCCGCGGTCAGGTCCGTGCCCAGCTGGTCGATGAATGTCGACTTGCCGACACCGGGGACGCCGGTGATGCCGACGCGCTGGGCGCCACCCGCCGACGGCAGCAGTTCGACCAGCAGTTCCTGCGCCAGCGCCCGGTGGTCGTCCCGCTGCGACTCGACCAGCGTGATCGCCTTCGACAGCGTCCCGCGGTCGCCCGCCAGGACCCCCTTGGCGTAGGCGGTGACGTCGATCTTGCGCGGCAAGGGTCAGGACTCCTGCGCGGACAGCTGGCCGAGCAGGTCGATGGCCGCGTCCGCGAGCACCGTGCCGGGCCCGAAGATCGCCGCCGCGCCGGCCTCGCGCAGCGCCGGGTAGTCCTGCGGCGGGATGACACCGCCGACGACGACCATGATGTCCTCGCGGCCCAGCTCGGCGAGCTCGTGGCGCAGCGCGGGCACCAGCGAGAGGTGCCCGGCGGCCAGCGACGAGACGCCGACGACGTGCACGTCCGCCTCGATCGCCTGCCGCGCGACCTCGGCCGGGGTGGAGAACAGCGGGCCGACGTCGACGTCGAAGCCGAGGTCGGCGAAGCCGGTGGCGATCACCTTCTGGCCGCGGTCGTGGCCGTCCTGGCCCATCTTCGCGACGAGGATCCGGGGGCGCCGGCCCTCCTCCGCGGCGAACTCCTCGACCAGCTGACGGGCCTTCTCGACGTTCTGCGTCTTCCCCACCTCCTCGCGGTACACCCCCGAGATGGTCCGGATCTGGCCGGAGTGCCGGCCCCAGACCTTCTCCAGGGCGTCGGAGATTTCGCCGACCGTGGCCTTCGCCCGGGCCGCGTCGATCGCGAGCTCCAGGAGGTTGCCGCCGTTCTGCGAGCCCTCGGTGAGCCGCCGCAGCGCGTCCTCGGTGGCCGCGGGGTCGCGTTCGGACCGCAGCCGCCGCAGCTTCTCCAGCTGCTGGGCGCGGACGCCGGCGTTGTCGACCTTCAGGACGTCGATCTCTTCGTCGTCGGTGACCTGGTACTTGTTGACGCCGATCACCGGCTGCCGCCCGGAGTCGATGCGCGCCTGGGTGCGCGCGGCCGCCTCCTCGATGCGCAGCTTGGGGATGCCCGCGTCGATCGCCTTCGCCATGCCGCCGGCCTGCTCGACCTCGGTGATGTGGCCCCACGCCTTGCGCGCCAGGTCGTAAGTCAGCTTCTCGACGAACGCGGACCCGCCCCACGGGTCGATCACGCGCGTGGTGCCGGACTCCTGCTGCAGCAGCAGCTGCGTGTTGCGGGCGATCCGCGCGGAGAAGTCCGTCGGCAGCGCCAGGGCCTCGTCGAGGGCGTTCGTGTGCAGGGACTGCGTGTGCCCCTGGGTCGCGGCCATCGCCTCGACGCACGTCCGGACGACGTTGTTGTAGACGTCCTGCGCGGTCAGCGACCAGCCCGACGTCTGGGAGTGCGTCCGCAGCGAAAGCGACTTCGGCGACGAAGGGTCGAAGCCCTTCACGAGCTTCGCCCACAGCAGTCGCGCCGCGCGCAGCTTCGCGACCTCCATGAAGAAGTTCATGCCGATCGCCCAGAAGAACGACAGCCGCGGCGCGAACTTGTCGACGCTCAGCCCGGCGTCGACGCCCGAGCGGATGTACTCGACGCCGTCCGCGAGCGTGTAGGCCAGCTCCAGGTCGGCGGTCGCCCCGGCTTCCTGCATGTGGTAGCCGGAGATGGAGATCGAGTTGTACTTCGGCATGTGCTGCGAAGTGAAGGAGAAGATGTCGGAGATGATCCGCATCGACGGCTGCGGCGGGTAGATGTAGGTGTTGCGGACCATGAACTCCTTGAGGATGTCGTTCTGGATGGTCCCCGCGAGCTGCTCCGGCTTCACCCCCTGCTCCTCGGCCGCGACGACGTACAGCGCCAGCACCGGCAGCACGGCGCCGTTCATCGTCATCGACACCGACATCCTGTCGAGCGGGATCCCGTCGAAGAGCTGCCGCATGTCGTAGATGGAGTCGATCGCCACGCCCGCCATGCCGACGTCACCCGACACGCGCGGGTGGTCGGAGTCGTAGCCGCGGTGGGTGGCCAGGTCGAAGGCGACCGAAAGCCCTTTCTGCCCGGCGGCGAGGTTGCGCCGGTAGAAGGCGTTGGACTCCTCGGCGGTGGAGAACCCGGCGTACTGGCGGATGGTCCACGGCTGGTTGACGTACATCGTCGGGTACGGCCCGCGCAGGAAGGGCGCGATGCCCGGGTACGTGCCGAGGAAGTCCACATCGGACAGGTCGGCGGCGGTGTAGACGGGCTTGACGCCGATGCCCTCGGGCGTCTCCCAGGCCAGGGCGTCCGGGCCCTTGCCGGTGGTGCTCTCCACCGCGCGCGCCCACGCGTCGCGGTCACCCGGCGACGGCGTGCCGAGGTCGAGACCGGCGAAGTTCGGGATGCTCATCGCGTGACTCCCAGCTTGGCGTGCAGGCCTTCGAGGACTTCCAGGGCGTTGCACCCGGCGAAGACGTTCGCGTCCACGCCGTCGTAGGTGCCCTTCCCCGCGAGCAGGACGTACTCGGCACCCAGCGACTTGGCGACTTCGGCGGCCTGGGCGGCGTAGGCGTCATCGGTGCCGCAGAGGCAGGCGATCCGGGCGCCGGAAGCCCCGAACGCGCCGGGCAGGTCGTCGGTCGCGCCCGGGTTGACGGCTTCGATCCCGCCCGCCTGGAACAGGTTGGCGGCGAAGCCGGCCCGCGTGGTGTGCGCGGCGACCGGGCCGAGGGTCGCGAGGAAGATCTTCGGCCGCGAGCCGTGCGAAGCGAGGTACGCGTCCGAAGCGTCGCGAAGCGCCTCGAAACCCTCGGCGTACCGATGCCGCGGCAGCCCACCTTCCACAGTGGACGGAATCGGCTCCCGCACCACCGGCTTCTCCGCCAGATCGGGGTACTCGCTGACGCCGGTGAGCGGGTCACGCCGGGTGGCGATCCGCGACGAGCGCTTCTCCCACGTCTCGGCCAGCCGCCCGGCCAGCGCGCCGGAGGCCAGCGAAGCCGCCAGGCCGCCCTCGCCCTCGATGGCGGTGAACTCGGCCCAGGCGGCGTGCGCGAGGTCGTCGGTGAGCTTCTCGACGTACCAGGAGCCGCCCGCCGGGTCGGCCACGCCGGCCAGCCTGGACTCCTCCAGCAGCACGGCGTGGGTGTTGCGGGCGATCCGCGCCGAGAAGGCGTCGGGCTTGCCGATCGCCGCGTCGAAGGGCAGCACGGTGACCGCGTCCGCGCCGCCGACGCCCGCGCCGAAGCAGGCCACCGTCGTGCGCAGCATGTTCACCCAGGGATCACGCCGGGTCAGCATGGCCGGCGACGTCACGGCGTGCTGGCGCATCGGCGAGGTGAACCCGCAGACCTCGGCGACGCGGGCCCACAGGCGGCGGGCCGCGCGCAGCTTCGCGATGGTGGAGAACTGGTCGGCGGTCGCGGCGAGCCGGAACTCCAGCTGGCCGGCGGCGGCCTCGACGTCCAGCCCCGCGTCCGTCAGCGCCCGCAGGTAGGTGACGCCGGCGGCGACCAGCGCGCCGAGTTCCTGCGCGTCCGACCCACCGGCTTCGTGGAACGGCAGGCCGTCGGTGACGATCGTCCGCACTTTCGGGTACTTCCCGGCGACACGCACGGCGAGCGCGGCGGCCGGTTCCAGCTCGACCGCGGAACCGGACCGCGCTGCCAGCCCGACCGGGTCGGCGCCCAGGACGGCGGTGGCCTCGCTCGCCGGGATCTCGCGCTCGTCGAACAGCGCCAGCAACTCCGAAGCGGCCGCTTCGTACTGCGCACCCGCGTCCAGCACGACGGGCGCCAGGTCGAGGTACACCTCGTTCAGGGCGTCGGCCAGGGCCGCGGGCGGGACCGACAGCCAGATCGACGTCACGCCGCCTTCGAGGTCGGCCAGGATGGCCTTGTTGACCGCGCGGCCGTCGTCGCCGGTGAACCGGGCGCGGACGTCCCAGCCGGTGCCGACCCGGCCGTCCGGGCGCGCGCCGCGCACGTAGGGCGGCAGGCCGGGGAAGCCGATGTCGCCGGGGACGTCCTCGGCCGTGTACAGCGGCTGGATCCCGATCCCGTCGTAGGTCCGCGTGACGAGCTTGCTCTCCGGGGCGCCCGTGAAGTCCTCCGGCAGCTTCCCGCTCTTGCGCAGCACGCCCGCGACCAGCTCCTGCCACTGTTCGCGCGTCGCCTGCGGGAACTCGGCCGCGAGGTCGAGCTCGGAGATCGGCACTGACTCCGGACCGGCCACATCAGTCATAACCTGTGATGGTAGAGGCACTCGCCGCGCTCGACCTGTGAGTCTGGTCGCGCTAGGGGCCGTCACCGGACAGGTTAGGGGCCGGTGCCGCGGGTACGACACAATTGGCCCGTGCCCCCCTCCAGCGAAGAGACACGAGTGGTCGCCGGTCGCTACCGGCTGCGTTCGGTGCTCGGCTCCGGCTCGATGGGCACCGTCTGGTCGGCCTACGACGAGTTCCTGCACCGGCAGGTGGCCGTCAAGGAGATGAAGGTGCCGCCGGGCATCCCGGCGTCGCAGGCGGACGAGCTGCGGGAGCGCACGCTGCGCGAGGCGCGGGCGATCGCCGTGCTCTCCCACCCCAACGTGATCATCCTGCACGACGTCGCCCGCGAGGACGACCAGCCGTTCGTGGTGATGGAGCTGCTGCCCTCGCGCAGCCTGGCGCACATCCTGCGCGACCACGGGCCGCTGACCGTCGGGCAGGCCGCCGCGGTCGGCATCGCCGTGGCGTCCGCGCTGGAGGCCGCGCACGCCGCCGGGATCACCCACCGTGACGTCAAGCCGGGCAACGTCCTGGTGGCCAGCGACGGCCGGATCAAGCTGACCGACTTCGGCATCGCCCGCAACGTCTCCGAGGCGACCATGACCCGCACCGGGATCATGCTCGGCTCCCCCGCCTACATCGCGCCGGAGGTGGCCTCCGGCGGCGCCGTCACGCCGGCCGCGGACCTCTGGGGCCTCGGCGCGACGCTGTTCGCCGCGGTCGAGGGCGCGCCGCCGTACGACGCCGACGGCGATCCCCTGGAGACGGTCGGCAAGGTCGTCAACGGGAAGGTGCCGCAGCCGAAGGCCGGCCCGCTGGCCGACGTCATCGGCGCGCTGATGAAGAAGGAGCCCGGCCAGCGGATCACCCTGCGCGAGGTCCGGCACCGGCTGTACCCGCTGCAGACGAAGACGCCGCTCGACCTGTTCGGGCCCGAGCTGTTCCACACCCCGGACGGCAAGAAGACGTCGGCGCAGCCGGACGCCACCGACACGCAGGTGATCAAGACCGTCCTGCCCGAGAAGGCCAAGGCGGAGAAGAAGGCCGAGGGGTCGAGCAGCGAACTCGCCACCGACCCGGGCCCGCTGCCGTTCCTGCGCCCGCCGGCCCCGGCGCCGTCCCCGGCCCCGACCGCGCCGACGGTGTTCGTCGCGCCGCCCCGGCCGGCCCGGCGCAGCTCCACGGCCACCGCGGTGCTCGTCGCGGTGGCCATCCTGCTCTTCCTGCTCGCCGCGGGCGGCGGGTTCGCGCTGGCCAGGGCGGTCGGCGGCCAGTCGCTGCTGCCGCCGGCCGCCGCCCCGCGGAGCACGTCGAACGGCCCGACCGACGTGCCGCCGCCGTCGCTGGTGCAGCAGTCCGGCGACGCGAGCTACGTGACCGGCAACGGCGGGCAGTTCGGCCTCCAGGTGCCGGAGGGCTGGCAGAAGTTCGTCGCCCCGCACACCACGAGGTTCGGGGCGAGCACCGCCGTCCAGTACGTCTCGCCGGACGGCCGCCGGTCGCTGCGGGTGGAACGGCTGGTGAAGTACTTCGCCCAGTTTCCCGACGACAACGAGTACATCGCCTACCTGAAGACGTCCTACCCGGGCAACGCCTTCTTCCTCTTCCCGCCGTCGCCGCTGCCGGACGGCAAGGGCACGACGCTGACCTACCGCCTGGCCGAGGGCGGCACCCTCCCGGAGAGCGACGGGGGCGGCGGCACCCGCGTCACCTTCATGAACCTGGTCCAGGCGGGCACCAGCCTGTGGATCCTCTCCGTCACCGTGCCGGCCGAACAGGAGAACTCGGGCCGCCAGGACGTCTTCGACCGGGTCGCGCCCACGCTGAGCGTCTCGGACTAACCGCTGAGGACCGTGCGGGACACCTGCTCCTGCGCGAGGTGGCGCAGGCCGGCGAAGATCCGGTCACCGAGGACGGTGGCGACCAGCCCGGTCTCGATGATCTTGTCCAGCGACGTCAGGCCGACCACCACCTCGACGTCGACTTCCGCGACGCGCATCGCCAGGTCGGCGTACTCCTCGAGGCGTTCGGTCAGCTTCTCCTGCCCCAGCTCCTTGGCCGTCGCCAGCGCGGCGATGAGGTTGGCCATCGCGCGGTGCTCGGCCGGGTGCTCCTTCCAGCCGTGGCGGCGCATGACGTCCGCCAGCCGCCCGGACGCCCACTCGGCGGCCTCGTCGGACACCTTCGGCGCGGGCCCGGCCAGCTCCTGCTGGACGACGCCCATCGTCCGGTGCGGGGTCTCGTGGTCGTCGATCGCGCCGAGCACGACGCCGACCGAGGCCAGCGACAGGCCGCCGACCTCGGTGAGCGCCTTGATCAGCCGCAGCCGCTGGACGTGCGCCGGGGAGTACCGGGCCTGGTTCGGGCTGGTGCGCTCGCCGGGCGGGAGCAGGCCTTCGCGCAGGTAGTACTTGACGGTCGCGACCGGCACCCCGGACTCGGCGCTCAGCTCGGCCATCCGCATGCGTTTCCGCTCCGATCCCGGGGTCCGTCTCGGGGACAACCCTGAAGACTTCTCAGTATGGATAGTTTAACTTTCCAAAACGGAGAGTGTGACTATCCGTTCTGGGAGGAACCGTGACCATCCTTGCCGATCTCCGGAGCAGAACGAACACCTGGCACCGGCCGTCCGGCTTCGCGGCGGCCGCCCTGGGGGTGGTGGCGCTGCTGTGCGTGGCCGCCATGGTCCTCGACCAGCGCACCCTGGGCGGCGCGCCGATCTGGGCGAAGCCGTTCAAGTTCGCGGTGTCCGGCGCGCTCTACTTCGCCACCTGGAGCTGGCTCGTCTCGCTGCTGCCGCGGTTCCGGCGCACGGCGGCCTGGCTCACGAACCTCCTGGTGGTGATCTTCGCGGCCGAGTACGTCCTCCTGGTGTTCCAGGCCGCGCGCGGCCGGGCGAGCCACTTCAACGTCGCGACCCCGCAGGACGCCGCGATCTTCGGCAGCATGGCCGTGATGATCGTCGTGCTCTGGGTCGCCACCCTGGCGCTCACGGTGCTGATGCTGTTCACGAAGGTTTCCGACCGCGCGTCGTACTGGGCGGTGCGGGCCGGAGCGGCGCTGTCGCTGGTGGGGATCACGCTCGGCCAGCTGATGACGTCGCCGACCGCGCAGCAGCTCGCGCAGTGGCGGACCGGCGGGCAGCCGTCGATGGTCGGCGGGCACACCGTCGGGCTCGAAGACGGCGGCCCCGGCCTGCCGATCCTCGGCTGGAGCACGGTGGGCGGCGACCTGCGGATCCCCCACTTCGTCGGGATGCACGCCCTGCAGGCCCTGCCGCTGCTCGCCATCGCGCTGGTGGCACTGGCTTCGCGGTTCCCGCGGCTGCGCGACGACGTCGTCCGCGCGCGGCTCGTCCTGCTCGGAGCGGCCGGGTACGCGGGCCTGATCGCGCTGGTCACCTGGCAGGCGCTGCGGGCGCAGTCGATCGTGCACCCGGACGCGGCGACGCTCGGGGCGTTCGCGCTGCTGGTCACGGCGGTCGGGCTGGGTTCGTGGGCTACGGTGCGCGTCCGATGAACCTCTTCGACCTGGCCTTCCCGCTGGCCGCGCCGTTCTGGGCGCTGCTGATCCTGGCCCCGAAGTGGCGGTGGACCGAGCGGATCATGCGCTCGCCGTGGGTGCCGCTGCTGCCGCTGGTGTGCTACTTCGCGCTCGTGCTGCCGCACTTCGGCGAGTGGGGACGGGCGATGCTGCGGCCCGACCTCGGCGTCCTCCAGACGCTGCTCGCGACGCCGTGGGGCGCCGGGCTCGTCTGGGCGCACCTCATCGCGTTCGACCTGTTCATCGCGCGGTGGATGTACTTCGAAGGGCGCTCGGCCGGGATCTCGCCGTGGCTCGTCAGCCCGATCCTGCTGCTGACGATCTTCCTGTCGCCGTTCGGGCTGGTGGTGTTCCTGGCCGTGCGAAGTGCCCGGTTACGCTCCCTCGCATGAGTGAACACGAAGCCGCGAGCGCCATCGCCAAGCGCACCGGCGTTGACGCGCACGACATCGCGGTGGTCCTGGGGTCGGGCTGGCGCCCGGCGGCGGACGTCATCGGGGAGTGCGAGACGGAGATCCCGTTCGCCGAGCTGCCCGGCTTCACCACGCCCGGCGCGGTGGGCCACGGCGGCACCATCCGGTCGCTGAAGATCGGGGACAAGAACGTCCTGGTCATGCTGGGCCGGACGCACTTCTACGAGGGCAAGGGCATCGACCCGGTGGTGCACAACGTGCGCACCGCCGCGGCGGCCGGCGTCCGGTCGGTGCTGCTGACGAACGCGGCGGGCGGCCTGCGCGAAGGGTTCCGGGTGGGGCAGCCGGTGTTGATCTCGGACCACCTGAACCTGACCGCGCGCTCGCCGATCGTCGGCGCGGACTTCGTCGACCTGACGGACCTGTACTCGAAGCGGCTGCGGGACATCGCCCGCGAGATCGACCCGTCGCTCGAAGAAGGCGTCTACGCGGGCCTGACCGGGCCGCACTTCGAGACGCCGGCGGAAATCCACATGCTGCGCACGCTGGGCGCGGACCTGGTCGGCATGTCGACGGTCCTGGAGGCCATCGCCGCCCGCGCGGCCGGCGTCGAGGTCTTCGGCCTGTCCCTGGTGACGAACCTCGCCGCGGGCATGACCGGCGAGCCGCTGAACCACCAGGAAGTCCTGGAGGCCGGCCGCGCCGCGGCCACCCAGATGGGCTCCCTGCTCCGGGAACTCGTCACCCGCGCCTAACTTCGTGTCGTCCCCTCAATCACGCGTGTCGACCCTTCAATCACGCGTGTCGACCCTTCGCGCACCGGAGCGGTGTGCGGGAAAGGCCGACACGCGTGATCAGGAGGTCGACACGCGTGATCAGAGGGTCGACACGATGTCAGGTCAGGGTGGGGAGCTGGGCGGCGACGTCGGCCGGGGAGGGCATGGCCGCGACTTCGGCGGCCAGGGCCTGGGCCGCGTCGCGGACCGCGGTGTCCGTGAGGAGGTGACGGGCCTTGGTGGCGACTGCCTCGGCGGTGACTTCGGCGCCGAGGAGGCGGTCACCGACGCCGGCCGCGAGGACCGCGTCCGCGTTGGTGAACTGGTCCGCTCCCTGCGGGAGGAGCAGCTGCGGGAGGGCCGCGCCGAACGCGCCGAGCGTCGTGCCGCTGCCGCCGTGGTGGACCACCAGGTCGACGTGCGGGAGCAGGGCCGCCTGCGGGACCCACGCCTCGAGCCGGACGTTCTCCGGGACCTCGCCCAGCACGCCCTCGGGCAGCGACGGGCCGGTGGCGACCAGGACGTCGACGTCCAAACCGGACAGACCGGCGATCGCCTCGGTGAGCACGCCCGCGTGCCCCATTGCCGTGCCCAGCGTCAGGTAGACCAGCGGACGCCGCTTGTCCAGCACGCCCTTCGGCAGCTCGCCCGGCTCGCTCCAGCCGACCGGGCGCAGCGGCACCCGGCGGGTGCGGGCCAGGAAGTCCGCGTCCTGCACCGACTCCGGGCAGATGTCGACGAACGGGCCGCCGAACGCCAGGTCCTCGCCCATCTCGATGCCCAGCTCGGTGGCGTGCGCGCGGATCGCGTCGCGGATCTGCCCGGTCATCGGGTCGCCGGTCGACACGCGGCCGAAACCGTGCATCACCACCGGGATCCCGGCCTTGATGGCGGCGAACGCCCCGCCCGAATTGCCCGCTTCGCTGACCACCAGGTCGGGCCGGACGTGCTCGAACAGCGGCCGCAGGTCGGCGACGAACCGCTTCGGCATCAGTTCGCCGAACACCTTCGCGACGACCGGGAACAGCAGCTCCCGCGGGATGTCACCCGGCGGGCCGGGCCGGCCCGCTTCGCCGAACGCCTGGCCGAACGCGTCCTTGATCGCGAGCCCGGCGGCCGCCGTCTCGAGCCCGGCTTTGGTCAGCTGTGGCAGGAAGTCTTCCGAGGTGGCGAAGACGACGTCGTGGCCCGCCTCGCGCGCGGCGACCGCCAGCGGGACGAGCGGGAAGGTGTGGCCGAAGGACCCCAGTGAGGTGAAGAGTAAGCGCACCCACCCGACCATAGCCCGTAGGCTGTCGCGGTGACATCGGATTCCACCCTGCGTGACGCCGCTTCCCGCTGGATCGCCGCCGATCCGGACCCCGCCACCCGCGCCGAGCTCGAGGCCGTCCTGGCCCGGGCCGAACGCGACCCCGGCGCCGCCGCGGACCTGGCCGACCGCCTGGCCGGCCCCCTGGAGTTCGGCACCGCCGGCCTGCGCGGCCCGGTGCGCGCCGGGCCCAATGGGATGAACGTCGCCGTCGTCACCCGCACGACGGCCGGGGTCGCGGAGTGGCTGACGGCGCACGGGCACGCCGGCGCGCTGGTCGTCGTCGGCCGGGACGCGCGGCACGGCTCGGAAGCCTTCGCCACGGCCGCCGCCGAGGTGCTGACCGCGGCCGGCTTCGACGTCAAGGTGTTCCCCCGCCCGCTGCCGACGCCGGTGCTCGCGTTCGCCGTCGGCCGGCTCGGCGCGGTGGCCGGGATCCAGATCACCGCGTCGCACAACCCCCCGGCGGACAACGGGTACAAGCTCTACGACGCGACCGGCGGCCAGATCGTCCCGCCGTCGGACGGCGAGATCGAGCGTGCCATCGAGGCCGCGCCGTCCGCCGCCGACGTGCCGCGGGCGCCCGGCGCCGAGGTCGTCGACCTGCTGGACCGCTACCTCGACGAGGTCGCGACCCTGCCGCTGGGCCACGAGCGCACGGTGCGGGTGGCGGCGACGGCGTTGCACGGCGTCGGCGCCGACACGCTGCGCGCGGCCTTCGAGCGGGCCGGGTTCACCGACCTGCACCTGGTCGAAGCCCAGGCCGCGCCGGACCCGGACTTCCCGACCGTGTCGTTCCCGAACCCGGAGGAGCCGGGCGCGACCGACCTGCTGCTGGCCCTGGCGTCCGATGTGGACGCCGACCTGGCGATCGCGCTCGACCCGGACGCCGACCGGTGCGCACTCGGCGTCCGCGAGCGGACAGGCGAGTGGCGGATGCTGCGCGGCGACGAAACCGGCGTGCTGCTCGGTTCGTACGTACTGTCCACAGTGGATAGAACGGTGCTGCCGGACCCGCTGGTGGCGACCACGATCGTGTCGTCGTCGATGCTCGGCGAGATCGCGAAGGCCGAGGGTGCCCGGTACGCCGAGACGCTGACCGGCTTCAAGTGGCTGGTGCGGGCCGGCGAAGGACTGGTGTTCGCCTACGAAGAGGCGCTCGGGCTGTGCGTGAACCCGGGTTTCGTGCGCGACAAGGACGGCATCGCCGCCGCGACCCTGGCCGCGGGGCTCGCCGCGCAGCTGAAGGCGCAGGGCCGCACGCCGCTGGACGTGCTCGACGAGCTGTCCCGGCGCCACGGCGTCCACCTGACCGATCAGGTTTCGCTGCGGGTCACCGATCTCGCCGTCCGCGGGCAGCTGATGGCGAAGGTGCGGGCCACCCCGCCGGCCCGGCTCGGCGGCGTCGAGGTCACCCTCGAAGACCTACTGCCGGAGGCCGACGTCGTGCGGCTGACCGGCGACGGGGTGCGCGTGGTCGTGCGGCCGTCCGGGACCGAGCCGAAGCTGAAGGCGTACCTGCAGGTGGTGGCCGACGCCCGTGAGGTGGCGCAGGAGCGGCTGACGGCGTTGCGGGCGGACGTCGAGGAGCTGCTCGCCTGATGGCGCGGCTGCTGATCGTGCACCACACGCCGTCGCCGTCGATGCAAGCTTTGTTCGAGGCGGTCGTCGCGGGCGCGACGCACCCGGACATCGAAGGGGTGGAGGTGGTCCGCCGCGCGGCGCTGGCGGCCACCGCCACCGACGTCCTCGAAGCGGACGGCTACCTCCTGGGCACGCCGGCGAACCTGGGCAGCATGAGCGGCGCGTTGAAGCACTTCTTCGACACGATCTACTACCCGTGCCTGGACGAGACGCGAGGTCGCCCGTTCGGGTGCTGGATTCACGGCAATAGCGACATTTCGGGCACCGAGCGGCAACTGCTGGCCATAACGACCGGCTTGGCGTGGGCCAAAGCGGCGGAACCGGTCACCGCAACCGGTGATCCGGACCGGAAGACCCTGGAAGCGTGCACCGAATTGGGCGCCACGCTGGCCGCCACGCTGATGGCCTGAAGGAAAATAAAGGGGCCTGTCACCGGAAGCCCTGGGGGTCGACCTCCGGCAACAGGCCGTGGTCAAGGGTTCGCCCGAGGGCGATCAACCTTGACCCCTGAAGCGTACTACAGACGGCCGATCATGACGAGTCGAAGGCACGACAACCTCTCGCCTGAGCCGTTCCGTACACCCCCAGGGCACGGAGAGCCAGGCGAGAGGCTTGCCAACTGTAAACCACTGCATACGATAGCTGTCAACATGTGCGTACAGTGGTTCTGCGGCTAGAATTTTCCGCGGCTGGATTCCCAGGGGGTGGAGATGGCACGGGAACGCACCTTTGCGGAGCGCCTGAGCGCCCTGATCGAGGCGGCGCGGCTGGACGGGCGCGCACCGCACAGCTACCGGGAAATCTCCGCCGCCGTCGAGCGCGCGGGCGGCCCGGCGATGTCGCCCGCCTACCTGCAGCAGCTCGCCACCGGCAAGCGGGTCAACCCGAAGATCCACTACGTCGAGGCGCTGGCGAGGCTGTTCGGCGTGCCGGTGACGTACTTCTTCGACGAAGAGGCGGCCGCGCCGCCGGCGGGCGAGGCGCAGCTGATGGCGATGCGGGCCCAGGAGCTGTCCCCGCAGGGCCGCCGGCAGGTGATGGACCTGCTGGAGCTCGTCGAGCGCTATGAGCGCGCCGAACGCGAGGGCCGGAACCCGGACGACCGGGGCCCGGGAAGCGCGCTGCGATGAAGGAACGCGAGCTGCGCCGCCGCTGCCGGAAGCTGCTCAAGGACCTGGACATCGGGCCGCCGCTGGACGTCGAGGTGCTGTGCGCGCGGCTGGGCGAGCGGCGCGGGAAACCGATCCGGCTGCTGGCGTACCCGCTCGAAGTGCCGGGCCCGTTCGGCTGCTGGATCGCGACGTCGTCCGCGGACTACATCTTCTACCAGGCCGAAACCACGAAATCCCACCAGGACCACATCATCCTGCACGAGCTCGGGCACATGCTGGCCGACCACCACCCGCACGGCGACGCCGAGCCGGCGGACTTCCTGCGCGGCCCGGCCACCGATCTCGACCCGGATGCCGTGCACCGCGCCCTGCGCCGCTCGTCCTACGATGACGCGCACGAGTGGGAAGCCGAGACCGTCGCGACCATCATCCTCGAGTGGGCGTCGGTCCTGAACTACACGATCCCGCGGCGTGCTGCGGACCGGGATCTCCGCCGGATCCAGGGGGCGCTCGGCGATCACCAAGGGTGGTTGTGAGCACACTTTTCAGCCCCGTGAACTTGATCGCGCTGGTGCTGTTCGCCGCTGCGCTCGCGTGGCGGATCTACCAGGTGACGCGCGCGCCGACCGTGCCGAACTGGGCCGTCACCGCGTGCGTGGCCGGGTTCGCGGCGGCGTTCCTGCTGCAGCAGCCGGAGCTCTCCGACGACGTCGACGCGCTGCTGGGCCGCGGTGCGGCGCGGGTGGCGAACAACGCGCTGCTGGCGTGCGGGATCTGCGCGCTGGTGATCTTCTTCCTCGGCTCGGCGCTGGGTCCCCGCCGGTACCGCCGGGTGGTCGCCGAACTGATCCCGCTGGCCGCGGCGATCGCGCTGATGATCGTCGCGATGGACCTGACGCGGCCGGAGCTGCGCGGCCTGCCGCTGGGGCCGTCGACGATCCACGACAGCGGTGTCGCGGTGTTCTACCTCGGCGCCGGGCTGTACCTGATCTACGGTCTCATCGCCTGCACGGCCTGGATCGTGCGGTATCTGCGGGTGGCCGACCGGAATCTGCGGATCGGGTTGCGGCTGGGCGCGATCGGCATGGCGAGCGCGGCCGCCGGCAGCGTGTTCCGCGCGCTGTACATCGTGGTGGCGTGGGTGTTCGGCCCGGTCGTCAAGATCCTGCTGCTACTCGGCGTGCCGTTCGTGGTCGTCGGCGGGATGCTGTTCCTCGCCGGCGTCACCTATCCGGGGTTGCGGGCGCGGGTTTCGGCGTTGCGGCGCCGCCGCCAGCACCGGCGCGAACACGAGGCTCTGGCTCCTTTGTGGACGGTCCTGGTCGAGGCGTTCCCCAGCATCGTGCTGCGGACCCCGCCGCGCCGCGGCGACCGGCTCTCCCCGCGCGGCATCCACCGCGTGCACTACCGCCGGGTGATCGAGATCCGGGACGGCCTGGTGCAGCTGTCGCCGTACCTGGACGCGGACTTCGGCGAAGTCGTCGCGGCCGATCCCGGGGCCGCGGCGGCCGCGCTGAAGACGGCGCTGCGGCGGCACGCGGACGGCGAGGCCAGCGACGGCCGCGCCAAGCAGGTCCTGCCCGCCGGGGCCGACGACCTCGAATCCGACGTCCGGCCGCTGCTCGCGCTGTCGGCCGCGATGACGGACGGGAAGTGACGTGGACACCCTGATCACCGCCGGCCGCGTGCTGCCGCGGCCCGCCACCCCGGTCGAAGACGGCGCGGTGCTGGTGCGCGACGGCGTGATCGTCGCGGCGGGCCCGCGCGCGGACGTCGTCGCGCAGGCCGCACCGGACGCGGCCCGGCACGACTTCCCCACCGGGACCGCGCTCGCCGGGCTGTTCAACGTCCACGTGCACCTGGCGTTCGACGCCTCCCGCGAGATGCTGGCCCACTTCTCCGCGAGCGAAGACCTCTTGGACGGCGCGCGCTCGCGGCTGACGGCGATGCTGCGCAGCGGTGTCACGACCGTGCGGGACCTCGGGGACCGGGGCCACCTCGGCGCGGCCGTCCGGCGCTCGTTCGAAGGTTCTCCCGCGCCGCGGCTGCTGGTGTCGGGTCCGCCGATCACCGTGCCGGGCGGGCACTGCCACTTTTTCGGCGGCGAAACGGCTTCCGACGGCGAAATCCGCGCCCTGATCGACGCGAACGCGGCGGCGGGCGCGGACGTGATCAAGGTGATGGCCAGCGGCGGCCAGATCACCCAAGGCGGCGCGGACATGTGGGAGTCGCAGTTCGACGCCCGGCAGCTGCGCGTGGTCACCGAACACGCCGCGGCGCACGGGCTGCCGGTCGCCGCGCACGCCCACGGCGCCGACGCGATCGAGGCCGCCGTCGACGCCGGCGTCTCGACGGTCGAGCACTGCAGCTTCATGACCGGGCCGCGCTCGTTCGACCGGCGCGCGAACGTGGCCAAGCAGATGGCCGCCGAAGGCATCTCGGCGTGCTCCACGAGCAGCCGCAACTGGCGGACGATCGTCGAGCGGCTCGGCGACGAGCTCGGGCAGGCGATGTACGGCCGGCTGCCGTGGCTCGAGGAGCAGGGCGTCCGCCTGCTCGCCGGAACGGACGCGGGCCTGGCCGGCTCGGTGTTCGACGACCCGGCCGGCGCGCTTGAGCTGTACGAGTGGCTCGGCTTTTCCCGGCGCCGGATCCTGGAGATCGCGACCGAGGACAGCGCGGCCGGGCTCGGCCTCGGCGCCGTGACCGGCCGGCTCGCGCCCGGGCTCGCGGCGGACGTCCTGGTCGTCGAAGGCGACCCGCTCGCGTCGCTGGCCGCGCTCCGCAATCCCGTGCTGGTGCTGGCCCAGGGCCGCGTCGCCTAGTTCCCCGATCGGGGAATGCCTTCTTTGGTGACAGCGTTTTAAAACAGTGTTACTGTTGCGCTACCCCACCTCGAAGGAGCTCCCCGATGCACGGACCGACCCAGCTGTTCACGGTGATCGCGCTGGTCTCCCTGCCGACCGTGATGTACGGCGGCTACGCGCTGATGGGCGTCCTGCGCGACCGCAAGCTGACCGAGCACCAGCGCGCGATGTTCCGGGCCGGCCACGCGCACGCCGGCGTCCTGCTGGTCCTCGCCCTGGTCGCGCTGCAGATCCTGAGCCGCACGACGCTGTCCGACACGACGTTGTGGATCACGTGCTTCCTGCTGCTGTTCGGGATCCTCGCCCAATCGGGTGGATTCTTCCTCCACCTGCTGCCGAACCGGGGCCGGCTCGGCGGGCGGGTGACGTCCGTGGGCGCGGTGCTGCTGGCCGCGGCCGTGCTGCTCACGGCATACGGGGTCGCTTTCGCCTGAGTGCCGGTCGTTAAGCTGGTGACGTGCCTGAATACCTGCCGACCGCGCCCTACAAGGGGACCCGGGACTTCCTGCCCGCCGAAATGTCCGTGCGTACCCAGGTGTTCGGTCATCTCTACGACGTCCTCGAGCGCCGCGGTTTCCTCCGCTACGACGGCCCGATCCTCGAGTCGGCCGAGATCTACGAGCGGAAGTCCGGGCAGGAGCTCGCGGACAAGCAGCTGTACACGCTGACCGACAAGGGCGGGCGGCGGCTGGCGCTGCGGCCGGAGATGACGCCGTCGGTGGCGCGGATGATCGCCGGGAGCGCGAAGTCGCTGTCGTTCCCGGTCCGCTGGTACAGCCACCCGAACTGCCACCGGTACGAAGCGCCGCAGCGCGGCCGCGTGCGTGAGCACTGGCAGATCAACGCGGACATCTTCGGCTCGGACAGCGCCAACTGCGAGATCGAGATCTTCGAGCTGGTGCACGACATGATGGCCGCGCTGGGCGCGACGCCGGACATGTTCGTGCTGCGCGTCAACGACCGGAACCTGCTGACGTCGGCGCTCACCGACGTCGCCGGGGTGTCGGCGGACCACCTGAGCCAGGTGTTCGCGCTGGTGGACCGCTGGGAGAAGTACCCGCGCGAGAAGCTGGCCGAGAGCGCCGGCGAGATCGGGCTCTCGGACAAGCAGTTCGAGAAGCTGGCGGAGACGCTCGACGCGGGCGAGGCGCTGCTGGACGAGCTGCCGGCGGAGGTGCTGGAGCAGTCGAACCTGGTGCGCGTGCTGAACAGCAGCGCGGGTTCGCTGGTCAAGTACGAGCCGATGATCGTGCGCGGGCTGGCGTACTACACGTCGACCGTGTTCGAGGTCTTCGACACCTCGCCGGAGAACCGCCGCGCCCTCTTCGGCGGCGGCCGCTACAGCGACCTCGCGTCGATGTTCACGCCGCAGCAGATCCCGGGCATCGGGTTCGGCATGGGCGACGTCACGCTGATCGACTTCCTCGACACGCACGGGCTGACCCCGGCCCCGCGCAGCGAGGTCGACGTCATGGTGATCCCGGTGACCGAGGACCTCTCGGACGCGGCCCGCTCGGTGGCGGCGTCCCTGCGCGGCGCGGGCCTGCGGACGTCGACGCCGATCGAGCACCGCAAGCTGGGCAAGGAGCTGACCCGCGCGGACAAGGCGGGGGCGGCCGCGGTGGTGATCGTCGGCCAGGAGGACTGGGCCGCGGGGAACGTGACGGTCCGCAGCCTGGCGACGCGGGAGCAGAACCCGGTCGCGGTCGCCGACGCCCCGGCGGCGGTGCGCGCGCTGCTGGCGTAAATCGGTTCGACGCCCCTCCGGGGCCCGGGGCATCCTGGGCGCCGGAGGGGAGACCGATGATCGTCTACCGGGATGTGCGGCAGTGGGCCGAGTTCGACGCGGCCGTGCGGCGCGCGTCGGGGTATCGCCGCGGGAGGCGGCTGAGCCGCCGGCCTTCGCGCGAAGAGCTGTCCGAAGCCGTGTGTGACGGTGACGGGTACCTGCGCGAGGCGGCCGTCGAGCGCTTGGCGGTCAGCACCGATCCCGAGGCACTGCCGCTGCTGCTGGTCCGGTGCGTCGACTGGGTGCGGCCGGTCCGGGAGCTCGCCCGGTCGATCGTGCTGTCCCGGTTGGACGAATCCGCGTTCCGGGCGATGCTGCCGCTGATCGGCGTGCTGCGACGGCGTCAGGTCGACGACTGGATGACCACGCTGTTCCGCTCCAACCTGCCGGGCGCCCTCGACGACGCGCTCGCGTTGGAGGACCGCGAAACCCGCCGGTGGGTGCACGCGGAGGCGAGCGGGCTTCTGTCCCGCGAGCGGCTGCTCGGCATTGCCGTGCGGGACGCCGACATCGTCGTGCGCGCGACCTGCGGCAATACGCTGCTGGACCGCGGCGAGTGCGTCTCGGAGCTGTTGGCGTTGGGGGTGCCGAAGGTCCGGATGCGGGCGTTGGCGTTGCTGGGTCCCGATGCCGCTGTCGCGCACCTGGCGGACCGGTCGTCGGCGGTCCGGTCGATGGCGCAGGCGTTGGTCCTGAAGGCGGGCGGCGACCCGGCGGCGCACTACCGCGTGATGCCGGTGTCGTTCGGCGTGCTCGCGGGGCTCGGCGAGACGGGTGTGGCCGCCGACGCCGCGTTCCTGGAGCGTCACCTCGCCGACGACCGTCCCCGGATCCGCCGGGCGGCGGTCCGCGGCCTGCGCCGGATCGCGCCGGAGTCGGCGGCGGTGCGTCCGCTGCTGACGGACCCGTCGCCGTCGGTGACCCGCCAGGTGGTGCTGTTCCTGCGCGGGCGGTGCACCGACCCGGCGACGCTGCGGCCCCTCCTGGGCCGGGACCGCCCGCTCCACACGCGCCGCGCGGCGGTGGCCCTCCTGCGCGACCACGACGTGTGGCTCCGCCTGCACACGGACCTCACCCTCCTGCACGACCCGGACCTGGCGGCCGACGCCCACCAGGACCTCCACGCCTGGCTCACCCACTCAGCCGGCACCTACACCACCCCGAGCCCGGACCTGACCGCGGGAATCGACGCGGCCTGCGCCACCCTCACCCCGGCCTTGGCCCGCGAAATCCGCTTCGCCCTCCCGGGCCGGCGTGCGGGAAGGGTCGACACGCGTGATTGAGCAGTCGACACGCGTGATTGAAGGGTCGACACGGCGAAACCGGGGAACCTTGCCGTGTCGACCCTCTGATCACGTGTGTCGACCCTCTGATCACGCGTGTCGACCCTCTGATCACGAGGGGTCGGCGCGGAGGAGGCGGAGGGTGAACGTGGCTCCGGCGCCGGGGCGGGCGGCGGCCGCGATGGTGCCGCCGTGGCCCGTCACCACTTCGCGGACCAAGGCCAGGCCGAGGCCGAAGCGGCGGCCGTCGCCGTCGGAGCCTCGGGCGAAGCGCTCGAAGATGCGGTCCGCGTCGGCGGCCGGGAAGCCGACGCCTGTGTCGCGGACGCGCAGCTCGACGTGCCGCTCGTCGGGGACGCCGAGCCAGACCTCGATCGAGCCGCCGGGCGGGGTGTGGCCGAGCGCGTTGTCCAGCAACGCCGACAGCACGCGACGCAACGCCGTCGGCACGCCCTGGACGACGTACGGCCGCCGCTCACGCTTCACCGCCAGCTGAACCTGCCCCTCCGACGCGCGCACTGCCTCCGCCGCCACCGCCTCCTCGGCCAGCACGCCCAGCTCGACCAGCTCCAGCGACGGCCGTTCGCCGCACGCCTGTGCCGACAACAGCAGGTCCTCGACGACTTCGCCGAGTTCCCGCGTTCCGCGTACCAGCCGGTCGAGTTCCACCGCGTCGCGGCCGGACGAGCGCCGGGCGAGCAGCTGCGCGCGCGTGTGCAGCCGGGTCAGCGGCGCGCGCAGCTCGTGGGACGCGTCCGCGACGAACGTCCGCTGCCGCCGCAACGCGTCCTCCAACGGCCGGATCGCCCGGCGGGCCAGCACGCGCCCGCACCCCAGGGCCGCCAGCAGCGCGAGCCCCTCGGCGACGAAGAGCCCGAACACCAGCGACGCCCGGTCCTGGATCTGGTACCGCTCCTCGAAGAACGCCTGGGAGACGACGCCGCCGCGGTTCTCCGCGCGGAGTGTGTACGTCATCTCGCCGATCGCGCGCCGTTCGGTGTGGACGTCACCCGGCGATGGCACCGTGGCCGCCAGCGAAGGCAACGGCATCCCCGCCGGCGGCGGGCCCGCGGGCGCGTGCGCGCCCGGGGTGAACAGCCAGACGCAGCCGGGCGGGGTCGTGCCGGGGCCGAGCTGGATGGTCCTGGCCAGCAGGCGGTCCGCGTCGGCGTGCTGGCTCGAGAGCAGGATCCCGTAGGCGATGGCGCCCGCGACGGCCACGAGCAGCGACACCACCACGGCGATCTGCGCGGTGATCGCCCACCGCGCCCGCCGCAGGGCCCGCGCCTCGGGTTCCGGGCTCATACCACGCCGATCTGGTACCCCAGGCCGTGCACGGTCCGCACGGCGTCCCGGCCGAGCTTGCGCCGCAGGTAGTACACGTACGTGTCGACAATGGACTCACCGGTCGAGTCGGCGAACACGCGCGTGCGCAACGCCGCCCGCGGGTGGATCGCCTTGGGCCGCTGGGCCAGCGTCCGCAGCAGCTCGAACTCCCGCCCGGACAGAGTGATCCGCTCCCCGCGCGGCAGCACGACCTCGTGGCGCTGCAGGTCCAGCGCCGCCGTGCCGAGCGGCAGGCACTCGGCGCCGTCGAGGTCGCGGCGCCCCAGCGCGCGCAGCCGGGCGAGCAGCTCCTCGGCCTCGAACGGCTTGACGAGGTAGTCGTCCGCGCCGGCGTCGAGGCCCGCGACGCGGTCGGCCACCTCCCCCAGCGCCGAGAGCACCAGCACCCGCGTGGTCACCGCGCGGGCCCGCAGCCGCCGCAGCAGCTCCAGCCCGTCGAGCACCGGGAGCCGGCGGTCGATGACCATCACGTCGTACCGCCCGGTGAGCCCGAGGTGCAGACCTCGCTGGCCGTCGTGGGCCGCCTCGGTCTCGTAGCCCTCGTCGGCGAGCAGCTCCCCCAGCATGCCCGCCAGTTCCCGGTCGTCTTCGACCACCAGCACCTTCGGCTTCGCCACCCCGTCGCGCACCGATCCATCTTGACAGTTATTTCCGAACTTGAAGAATCAACTTTTCCCGGTCACCGGCACGGGTTCGGCCGTCAGGAGTACCTCGGTGCTCCCCTTGCGCGCATCGCGGCGGTCGAGCCAGGCCAGTACCGGCGCGGTCATGATCGTGGTGACCAGGGCGACGAGCACCAGCACCGTGAACAAGGCCGGCGAGACGATCCCCGCGGCGAGCCCGACGTTGAGCGCGATCAGCTGCATCAGCCCGCGCGCGTTGACGAGCACGCCGACGCGCGTGGCGATCGCCGGCGGCTCCCCCGCCAGCCGGGCCGCGCCCCAGGACGCGCCCAGCTTGCCGACGATCGCGACCGCCACGCACAGCACCGCGAAGGCGAGCAGCTTCGGGTCGGCGAGCAGCGCGAACCGCGTGTTCAGGCCGGAATAGGTGAAGAACAGCGGCAGGAACACGATCCGGCCGATCGGCATGATCTTCGCGAGCACGGCGTCGGCGGCGGGTGTCCGGGGGAACGCGATCCCGACGCAGAACGCGCCGAACACCGCGTACAGGCCGATCATGTCGGTGAACCAGGCGGCGGCGAACAACGTCATCGCGGTGATGAGCACCCGCTGGTCGACCCCCATGCGCTCGCTCTTCATCACCTTCGCCAGCAACCGCCGGCCGACGATGAACACCAGCCCGGCGAAGAGCACCCCGCCGCCCAGCGCGAGCGCCACCGGCCCGGCCGACCCGGCGTGCATGCCCAGCACGACCGCCAGCAGCAGCCACGCCAGCACGTCGTCCAGCGCGCCGCAGGCCAGGGCCAGCGAGCCGAACTTCGTGGCGGCGATGCCGCGTTCGGTGATGATCCGCGCCAGCATCGGGAACGCCGTGATCGCCAGCGCCACGCCGACGAACGCCGCCGACGTCACCGGGGAGACCCCTTCCTTGCCGATGCCGACCCACGTCGTGCCGACCACCGCGACGCCGACGCCGAGCGCCAGCGGCACCAGCGTCCCGGCCGCGGAGATGGCCGCGACCGACTTCCGCGAGTCCCGGATGCTGCCCACGTTGAACTCGTACCCGGCGCCGAACATGTAGATGACCAGGCCGATCTGGCCGCCGACGTAGAGCAGCGGGCGGATGCCGTCCGGGAACAGCGCCTCCTGCACGTCCGGCAGCACCAACCCGAGCAGCGACGGCCCCAGCAGCACCCCGGAGATCATCTCCCCGACCACCGGCGGCTGGCCGAGCTTGACCGCGACCAGGCAGACCAGCCTGACCACCACGAGGATCGCCACGACGGCGAGGAAGAAGACCGGTGCCGCTTCGGACGGGCTCATCGGTTGCCTCCGGCGAAGTAGGTCGAGCACAGGGCTTGGTGACGGGCGTCGAGGACCATGTACGTGCCGAACACGAGCTGGGCGAAGCTGCGCCAGACGTCTTCCCAGCGGTCGCGGACCGCGAGCCACACCAGGGCCGCGCGCCGCGGGCGGGCACCTCGGGGGGTGAGCAGGGCCGGGCCGCGGTTGGGGATCGAGCGCGTGTGCGCGGCCGTCGAGGCGAGGCTGAAGCGGCGCAGCACCTCCTGCGTCACGACCCGCATGGTCGGCGGCGCGAGGCCGCGGGCCGGGCAGGCGCGGTTCTGCGCGACGCCGAACGGGATGAAGTCCTCCTTGGCCGACTGCTCGGCGAAGTCCGGGTAGCTGAAGCACAGCACCGTCCCGGCCGGGATGGTGAGGTCGTCCAGCTCGATGTCCGCGGTGGAGATCCGGTGCGCGATGCCGAACAGCGGGTACGCGCGCAGGCCGTCGTCGATGACGCCGTCGATGTCCTCCGGGTGCTCGGCGAGCCGCCGCTGGGTGTCCGGGGACCGGGCGATGATCATCAGCAGGTGCGCCATCGCCTCGGACATCTGCACGACGGCCGTGTTGAAGAACGTGCCCTGCAGGTAGTAGACCTGCTCCTCCGGCGTCAGGGACGGCGGCAGCGGGTGCGGGACGTCGCCGAGGCGCCGCCGCAGGTACTCCGTCAGCCGGGCCCGGCGCCGCATGTTCCGCGGGCGCACGCACTTCAGCGCCGAGACCACGTCGTCGGCGTGCCCGACGATCAGGTCCCGCGCCTCCGGCGGGCACGGCTCCTCGAACACCAGCTCGTGGTACAGCTCGGCCCAGATCGGCATCATCGCGTCGCGCAGCCGGACCGGGCCCGGCTCGAGGTCGTCGAGCACGTGCGCGGCGACCCGCCGGGCCAGCTCCTCGGAGTCCTTTTTGGACCGGACGAGGATGTGCCGGGTGCACTTGGCGACCTCGTCGTAGCGCGGGCCGGCCTCGAGGTGTTCCTGGTGCACCTGCGGGCCGGGCGCGAGCCAGTACCAGAACAGGTCCGACAGCGCGGCGCCGCGGCTGCGGCCGTTCGCGGCGGGGTCGGCGTAGACGCGCTTGAAGTCACCGACGCCGACCCGCGGCCCCGGGATCGTCACCGCGTCCTGGCCGTTGACCAGCGCGAAGATTTTCATCCGCAGCGCCACGATCCGCCGCGGCAGCCAGGCGGGCGCGGACAGGACCGCCAGTGCGGCGGCCGCCTTGCCGATCACCGCCGCACCTGATCGGGAGTGAGGTCGGCCGGGTGCCGCCCGCCGCACAGCGCCAAAGCCTGGTCGAAGTCGGCCCGCAGCATTTCCAGCACCTCGGAGACGCCTTCGCGGCCGCCCGCGGCCAGCCCCCACACGATCGGGCGGCCGACGCCGACCGCGTCCGCGCCCAGGGCGAGCGCCTTGACGACGTCGGTGCCGCGGCGGATCCCGCCGTCGAGCAGGACCGGCAGGGCGCCCCCGACGGCCGCGGCGATCTCGGGGAGCACGTCGATGGTGGCGGGCACGGTGTCGAGCTGGCGGCCGCCGTGGTTGGACACGACGAGGCCGGCGACGCCGTGGTGCACGGCCAGCCGCGCGTCCTCGGCGTGGAGGACGCCCTTGATCAGCACGGGCAGTTTGGTCTTCGAACGCAGCCACGCGATGTGGTCCCAGTTCAGCCCGGCCGACATGACGATCTCGCGGACGTGGCTGGTGTTCCCGCCGCTGCGGTTTTCGCCGATGTTGCGGAGGTTCTCGACGAACAGGCCCGGCGGCAGGTCGTGGAAGGCGTTGCGGTCGTCGCGTTCGCGGCGGCCGAGCACGGGCGAGTCGACGGTGACGACGAACGCCTTCACCCCCGCGGCTTCGGCGCGCCGCACGATCGCCTCGGTGAACTCCAGGTCCGGCTGCAGGTAGAGCTGAAACCACAGGCCCGGGTCCGGCGCGACCTCCCGGGCGGCCGCGGCGACGTCCTCGATCGCCGTGGTCGAGGCCATGCTGACGATCAGGATCGTGCCCGCCCGGGCCGCCGCCCGCGCGGTGGCGAGCTCGCCGTCGGGGTGCGCGAGCCGGTGGAACGCCGTGGGCGCGACGAGGATCGGCATCGAGGACGGGGTCCCGAGCAGCTCGATGCTCAGGTCCCGCTTGTCGCTGCCGCGCAGCACCCGGGGGACCAGGCGCAGGCGTTTGTAGGCTTCTTCGTTCTCGCGCAGGGTGATCTCGTCCTGCGCGCCGCCCGCGAAGTAGTCGTAGTGCGCCGGGTCGAGACGCTCGCGGGCCGCCGTCTCCAACTCCGCGACCGTGCGCATCAGAGCTCCCGCGTGAAGAAGGCGGTCAGCGGCTCGACGTGCACCTCTTTGTCCCACTCGTTCTCGAGGTTCTCGGTGACGTGGTGGGTGGCGACCAGCTCGCCGCGGCGGTAGTGCCGGACGATCGGGTGCAGGTAGTGCCCTTCGCCGTGGTCGTTGGCCTTGTCCTGGGCGGCGCGGGCGACGAAGTCGAACGGGTCGATCTTGTCGTGGTCCGGGCCGTAGTCGAGGGTGACGACGTAGGCGTCGGCCGGCGGGTTTTCGAGGACCCGGTCGACCGGCACCTCTTCGAGGTAGCGGGCGGTGTCGCCGTCCACGACCAGGACGTCGCCGAGGAAGCCGAACTGCTGGTACAGCGCGGAAGTCCGGTTGATCCGGGTGATCACGGTCTCGGTCAGGGCGTCCGGTTTGGCGGGCAGTTCGGTGTGCGGCCACGGGACGTCGTGGTAGCGCTCGTTCAGCACCTTGGCCAGCGCGCGGACGCCGTAGCGGAAGCCGTGGATGAAGGCGCTGGTGGCCTTCTTGAAGTCGCGGACCTGGGTGATCGTGCCGGCGAAGTGGAGGCCGGGCACGTTGACCGACTCCCAGCTCGCGGTCTGGGCGGGGAACCGGTCGTCGATCGTCAGTTCCGGACGGCAGTCCTCGTCGAAGAGCGAGGCGTCGAACCGGAAGCCGGTGCAGCCGATCACGCGGTCGTAGCGGATTTCCTTGACGACCTCGTCGGCGCGGGCGAAGGCGAATTTGACGTGGTAGCCGTCGGCGTCCTTGCGGACTTCGCGGACGTCGCCGTCGAGGATCGCGTGCTGCAGCTTGAGCTGGTACATGTCGAGGATGCCCGCGTTGTAGGCGCGGAGGTGGCCGACGAAGTGCGTGCGCCAGGCCAGCTTCACCGGCCGCGGGCCGCCGACGTGCACGACGGCGGCGGTTTCGATCAGGTTGTCCGCGGTCTCGAAGGCGGAGTTCCCCTTGCCGAGCACGAGGACACGCTGGTCGGTGAAGTTCGCCGGGTCGACGTCGACGTCCACGTACTGGTCGATCAGCTCGACGCCGGGGAACTGCGGGAGGTACGGCTTGGTGACGCCGGTGGCCATGATCAGCCGGTGGCCCCGGAATTCGGCTTCCCCGGCGGTGAGGACGAAAGTTCCGCCTTCGCGGCGGATGCGTGTCACCCGGGTGTCGTAACGGATGTTCAGGTGGTACTTCGCCGCGTAGTCGGCGAGGTAACGGAGGAGGTTCTCGGCTTTGGGGAAGAGCTTTTCGCTGTAGCCGGTGAAGAGGACCGGGTCGTCGTCGCCGTCGGCGAGGATCGAGTTCCAGTCCATCCGCATGCGCAGTTCCGGGTCGGCGTACCCGGTGTGCTTCTTGTTGATGGAGATGAGCGTCCGGTGCCGCGGGAAGGTCTCGAAGAAGTGCCCGGGCGCGGACCCGGCCTCCAGCACGAGGTACCGGTGCCCGGCGTGGCCGAGGTGCTGCGCCAGCTGCAACCCGGCCGGCCCGGCCCCGACGACCAGATAATCGAGCACTTCCTCCGCCACAACGACCTCCTGGAGCTCGGCACCGATCGCATGATCGGCGCCGAGCCTGCTCCGGAGATCTCAGAAAAGCCTCAGAAGCCGTAAGTTACTTCCCGGCGGCGCGAGCCAGGCGTTCCGGGTAGCGCTCCCCCGCGATCGCGTCGGCCGGGGCGGCGGCCGCGATGGCCGCCAGGTCGTCCGCCGTCAGCTCCAGGGATGCCGCCGCCACGTTCTCCTCGAGGTACTTGCGGCGCTTCGTGCCCGGGATCGGCACCACGTCCTCGCCCTGGGACTGGACCCACGCCAGCGCCAGCTGCCCCGCCGTGACGCCCTTGTCCGAAGCCAGCTTGCGCAGCGCCTCGACGATCGCCATGTTGCGCTCGAAGTTGCCCTCGGCGAAGCGCGGCAGACCGCGGCGCATGTCGTCCTCCGGCAGGTCCGCCACCGACGTCACCGCGCCCGTCAGGAACCCGCGGCCCAGCGGCGAAAACGGGACGATTCCGATGCCGAGCTCGCGGCACGTGGCCAGGACCTCGCCCTCGATCCCGCGGGTCCACAGCGACCACTCGCTCTGCAGCGCCGTCACCGGGTGCACCGCGTGCGCGGCCCGGATCGTCGCCGCGCTCGCCTCGGAAATCCCGGCGTAGCGGATCTTTCCGGCTTCCACCAGCGACGCCAGTGCGCCCCACGTCTCCTCGATCGGCGTGTCCGGGTCGACGCGGTGCTGGTAGTACAGGTCGATGTGGTCGACGCCGAGCCGGCGCAGGGACTCGTCACAGCTCTGCTTCACGTAGGAAGCGTCGCCGCGGGCGCCCATCGCGCCGTCGTTCCACACGATGCCGAACTTCGTCGCCAGCACGACCTCGTCGCGGCGGCCGGCGATCGCGCGGCCGACCAGTTCCTCGTTGGCGCCGTTCGCGTAGACGTTCGCGGTGTCCAGCAGCGTCACGCCGAGCTCGAGCGCCCGGTGGATGGTCGCGATCGACTCCTCGTCGTTGTCGCGGACGCCGTAGGCCTGGCTCATCCCCATGCAGCCGAGCCCCTGGGCGCCGACTTCCAGGCCGCCCAGCTTCCTGTTCTTCACGCGGAAATCTCCTCCATACCGGGTTCCACACCGAGCACGTTGCGCTCGACCTGGGCGTAGTTCTCGATCTTGTAGTCGAGGATGTCGAGACAGCCCTGCAGCTCGGCGATCCGCTCGGCGACCGACCGGCGCTGCTCGACCAGCAGGGCCTTGCGGCGGCCCGCGCTCGCGACGCCGTGGCGGCGCAGCGACGCGTACTCGCGCATGCTCTTGATGGGCATCCCGGTGGTGCGCAGCTTGGTCAGGAAACCGAGCCAGTTGAGGTCGTCGTCGGAATAGGCCCGGCGGCCCGCGGCGTCCCGCGCGGGCGGGTCGAGCAGTTTGATGCGCTCGTAGTACCGGAGGGTGTCGATGGACAGTCCGCTACGTCGCGCGGCTTCCGCTATCGAGTAGCTCATGGCCCGACAGTACGACCTGGAGTGCACTCCAGGTCAAATCCGCACCCTGGTCATCGATAACACTGTTCCGATACGCTCGGTGCATGGCGCGACCACGCACGCACGACGAAGCGCTCCGGCTCAAGCTGCTCGACCGGGCCGGCGAGCTCCTCGCGGCCGACGGGCCGAAGGCGCTTTCCCTGCGCAAGCTGGCCGCCGACGCCGGGACGTCGACCACCGCCGTGTACTCGCTCTTCGGCAGCAAACCCGACCTGGTGAACGCCCTCTACACCGAAGGCTTCCGCCGCTTCGGCGCCCGGATGGCCGGCACGCCGCTGACCGGTGACGCCGTCGAGGACCTCGTCGCGCTCGGCAGCGCCTACCGCACGAGCGCCCTGGCCGACCCGCACCTCTACGGGATCATGTTCACCAAGTCGGTGCCCGGGTTCGAGCCGAACGAAGACGCCGAGAAGCTCGCCCGCGAAACCCTCAAGCCCCTGGAGCGGATCATCCGCCGGGCGATTGCCGACGGCGTCTTCCTCGACGTCCCGCCCGAGACGGTCGCGGTCGGCTGCTGGGCCATCGTGCACGGCCTGGTGTCCCTGGAACTGGCCGGCAACCTGCCGGAGGAGTTCGACGTCACGACGTCCTACGAAGCCGCCCTCCGGGCGAACGCCTCCGGCTGGCTGCGGCCTCAGAGCACCGGCACCGAGCCGTCGTAGACGACCGCGCCCTTCGCGTCCCGCGCCGTCACGCGAACCTTGGTTTCCGGGGAGACCTTGAAGTTCTCGGGGTCCCACACGACGACCATGCCGGCCACCACGTGGGCCTCGATCCTCCCCTCGCTCCCGAAGTCGACGACCGCCGTCGTCGCGGTCGCGGGCAGCGCCGCGGCGAACGGACGGCGATCCGTCGCCGGAGGACCACCCGTTTCGCGGCCCAGGGTGTCCACGATCAGGGGGAACGCCGGCGGTTTCTCCGGTGACGGGCCGCTGGGGAGGGCGCGGACCCGCGACTTCCCCGGCCGCCGGTAGTCCGGCTCGGTGGTGCAGACCACGAACCGGTCGCCGCGGCGGCCGAGGACCACCCGGTAGCCGTCCGAGTCGAGCAGCGGCCCCGGTTCGTACGCCGCGGGGTCGGGGATCGCCTCCATCTCCGCCGCCGCCAGGCAGTCGCCCAGCGCGCGGCCCGCCGCCGACGTCCGGTCGGCGGTCACCGGCCGGTCGACGACCGCGAGCAGGGGCGGGGGCGCCGCGGGCAGCCGCACGGCCGGTTCCATCGGCTTGCCGATGGACAGCGTCGTCCGCGCCGGGTCGCTCCGGGTCACGCCGGTGAACTGGCGGGTGACCGGGGAGAACGAAATCCGCGACATGCTGCTCTCCCCGCCCTCGGTTTCCGCGTCGAGGTAGCTCCCTTCCCCGCCCGGGGCGAGGATCCCGCCGACCATCCCGGTCGCGCTGTGGAGCAGGAGGCCCGTGCGCGTGCCCGGGGTGAAGGCGGGGGTGGCGGCCGGGTCCGACAACGTCACCGTCGTCTCGGTGGTCTCGCAGAACATCGGCTTGCCGTCGGCGGTCGCCGCGACCACCGAGTCGGTCTGGAAGACCTCGGTGAACACGGGGACCCAGTTCCGCCGCGGGGGCACGCGGCCGGTCTTGCCCGCCGCCTGCACCGCGGCCCAGCAGCGGTCCAGGGAGGAGGTCGCCACCGCCGCGTCGAGGGTGAGCGGGTTGAAGACGTCCTGGGGCGGCGGCGGGCCGGGCTCGGCCACGGGCTGGTGCCGGAACACCTGCGTCGCGACGACCGCCCCCGCGGCGAGCGCCACGACGGCCGCCGCGGCGGCGACGTACCGGACGCGGGCCGGACGCCGCTTCCCCATCCCCCGGCGGACTTCCTCCCGCAGCCGCGCGCGGACGTCGTCCGGCAGCTTCCGCCGGAGCGGCAGGCCGAGGTCGTCGCTCATTTCTCCTCCAGCAGCGTGCGCAGCCGGGCGCGGGCCCGGGACAGGTGGGCGCGGACGGTGACCTCGGCGACGGCCAGCAGCGCGGCCGCGTCCCCGGCACTCAGGTCGCCGAGCAGGCACAACTCGACGACCTCGCGCTGCGCCTTCGGCAGCGTCCGGACGGCCTCGACGACCGCGCGCAGCCGCTGCTCGCCGTCGAGCCGGTCGGCGACGGCGTCGGCGTGGTCGGACACGACCGGCGGGTCCGGCATCTTCCGCAGCAGCCGCAGCCGCCTTCGCGCGCCGCGGTGCTCGTCGCGGGCCGCGTTGCCGGCGACGGTGTAGAGCCACGGCAGCGCGCTGTCGCGCACCAGCGTCACGTCGGCGCGGCGGCGCCAGGCGGTCAGGAAGGTGTTCGACGTCAGGTCCTCGGCGGCGCTCCACGAGCCGGTCAACCGGTAGGCGTGGTTCCAGACGGCCTCGGCATGCCGCTCGAAGAGCTCGGTGAAGGCCGCTTGGTCACCCTCGGCCGCCCGGTCCCACAGAGCGCGGTCGTCCACCGGCGCCCCCGTCGCTTGGCTGGTCACACCCCTCAGTGGCCGGCCACACCGGAATTGTTGTGCGGCTTCCGGCTCAGTCTTGACTGAGGTGGGCCTCCGACAGATCCAGGTTCTCGTGCTCGCCTCCGTCGAAGCGGGCCTCGTCATCGAAGCGGGCCTTGAAGAACAGCATCCTTCCCGCTGAGCGAGTCGCAGCGAAGTGGGCAATTCCGCGGAAACGCGCCCACGAGAACACCGCCCCCGCAAGGAACGAGGAGTCGCGGAAGTTCACGAGCCACATGAACTCGGCGCCGAAAAACCAAGCTTTTTCCGTGAACTTCGCGTCGATGTGAGTAGCTCCCAGGAAGCGCGCGTGACTGAAGTCGGCTGCAGCCATCTCAGCGCCGTTCAGCTCGAAGTCGACCAACGTCGCGCGCTTCAGGTTGAGAGACATACCTGGCCAGAAGCGCTCATCGCCGTGGCGAAGATGGATATCGACGATATCCTGCGCAGCGAGTCTGACCTGCAGTTCGGCGGCGTCGTAGTCAGCCGCCTCCCGCTCGCCCTCTTGCGGATCCGCGCCGCGAAGCCCCCGGTCCGGTCCCTTGAACGGCATCCGGAGGTAGGCACACAGCACGTTGACGATGGTCTGGCGCTGCTTCGGGTTGTCCTGCCCGAGCCGCTCGAGCGCGTAGAGCCCGCCGAGCCGCACCGGGGCCTTCTCACTGCCCATCTGCTCGACGGCCTTCGTGTACAGCTCGGTGACCCGGCGCTCCTCCAGGTCCCGTTCGGTCACGGACGCGACGCGGGTCGTCTCGGCCAGCTGGAGTTCGAGCGTGCGCTGGCGGCGCGTCGCGAGCCACAGCGCGAACACGCCGCCCGCGCCCGCGCCGATGCCGAACGCCGTCTTGACCGCGTCGATCCGGACCGGGGCCTCGGGGCGTCCCGACCAGGCCAGGAACAGCCAGAGCAGGGCCCCCGTGACGGCCGCGACCGCGACGGCGGTCACGGCGATCCACCGCCACTTCAGGACCGGCACCGGCTCAGACGGCGCCGTACTGGCGGTCGCCCGCGTCGCCGAGGCCCGGGACGATGAAGCCCGAGTCGTTGAGGCGCTCGTCGATGCTCGCGGTGACGACCCGGACCGGCAGCCCCGTCTTCTCCAGGTGCGCCAGGCCTTCCGGGGCCGCCAGCGCGCAGATCGCCGTGACGTCGTCGGCGCCGCGGTCGGTGAGCAGGCGGATCGTGTACTCCATCGAGCCGCCGGTGGCGAGCATCGGGTCGAGCACCAGCACCGGGCGGTCGGCGAGCGACTCCGGCAGCGATTCGAGGTACGGCGTCGGCTTGAGCGTCTCCTCGTCGCGCGCCAGGCCGACGAAGCCCATCTGCGCGTCCGGGATCAGCTTGTGCGCCTGGTCGGCCATGCCCAGCCCGGCCCGCAGCACCGGCACCAGCAGCGGCGGCTTCGCGAGGGAGTAGCCGTCGGTGCGGGCGACCGGCGTGTGGATCTTCTCGATCTTCACCGGCACGCCGCGCGTGGCTTCGTAGACCAGCATGACGGTCAGCTCGTGCAGCGCGGCCCGGAACGCGGCGCTGTCGGTGCGCGCGTCGCGCATCGTGGAGAGCCGGGCCTTCGCGAGGGGGTGGTCGACGACGTGCACATCCATGCGGGTCAATCTAGCTGTTTCGCGAAGCTCTTCACCCAGCCGCGCTGCCAGGGCGTTTCGACGGCTCGCTCGTGGTAGTGCTGCCTCGTCCACGCGACGGCTTCTTCGACGGGGACGCCGGAGAGGATCGCCAGGCAAGCCATCACCGTGCCGGTCCGTCCGGCGCCGCCGTAGCAGGCGACTTCGACGGTTTCGGTCTTCGCCCGTTCGTGGAGGGCCTTGATCTTTTCGCGGGCGTCGGCGGGCCGGGTGGGCAGCAGGAAGTCCGGCCAGGTGACCCATTCGTGCGGCCAGCTGATACCCCCGCCGTGCTTGCGCCGCAGCCGGCTCGTCCCCAGGTAGAGGCCGAAATCGGGCGGGGGTCCGTCGGGGCGGGGGCGGCCCAGGCCACGCCCCTGCACGCGGGTGCCGTCGGGGAATTCCACCATCGGCACAGTGTCCTCCAGAAGATGGACACGCAGGGTGGTTTTCGCCGATAAGCTGCGCCGGGTGAGCGAACTGACGCCCGACCAGATGCGGGCTTCCGACGCGGACCGTGAACGCGTCGCGCAGGTGCTGCACAACGCCCTCGCGGAGGGCCGGATCACGGTGAACGAGCTGGAAGAGCGGCTCACCACGGTCTACGCGGCGAAAACGCTGGGCGAGCTGAAGCCGGTGACGGCGGACCTGCCGTCGTCGGCGGCGGCGATCGAGCCGGCGACCACGCGCGCGCTCGGCTTCCCGGACCAGCGCATCGGCGGCCACCCGGGCAGCCCGGTGTCGATCGGCGTGCTGTCGGGAGCGGTCCGCAAGGGCAGCTGGGTCCTGCCCCCGCAGCACAACAGCTTCGCGTTCTGGGGCGGCGCGGAGATCGACCTGCGCCAGGCCCGCTTCGCCGACCGCCACTGCACGATCACCGCGGTGGCCATCATGGGCGGCATCCAGATCACGGTCCCGGACGACATCAACGTGGACGTCACGGGCCTCGGCCTGATGGGCGGCTTCGTGCTGGAGGACAAGTCGGGCGCACCGCCCGCGCCGCCGACGGCCCCGACGGTGAAGATCAACGGCCTGGCGTTCTGGGGCGGCGTCGTCGTGTACCGGAAGCCGGCGAAGCGGGCCGAGCCGCCGCAGATCGAAGGGGCTTAGAGGAGCCCCTCGCCCCGCCCGGCCCCGAGCGCCCCAATGTGGCGTTCGGTGCGTCAGACGCAACCAACGCCACATTGGGGCCCATTAGTCGGTTACAGCGCCCCGCCGGCCACCGGCGGCATCTGCGA